>CAXSFF010000260.1:0-5570 GCA_964236035.1 uncultured Acetobacteraceae bacterium | reverse complement strand
GGCCGTTGCCGTCGGCGCCCATGCGCAGCGTCTGCCGGGTGGGAGCGCGGTGCCCGACGGGGCCGAACATCTGCTCGCGGCGGAGCACCAGTTTCACGGGGCGGCCGACCAGGCGGGCGGCCATGATGCCCAGGACCTGCGGGCCGGAGACCAGGCCCTTGGAGCCGAAGCCGCCGCCGAGGTAGGGGCTGCGGATGGCGATGTTTTCCGGCGGGATGCCGAACAGCCCGCCGATGCGCTGCTGCGCCATGGCCATGCCCTGGCTCGGCATGTCGAGCGAGAGCGTGTCGCCGTCCCATGCGGCCACGACGGCGTGCGGCTCCATCGCGTTGTGGTACTGCGCCGGCGTGTCGTAGGTGGCGTCCATCCGGACCGACGCGGCGGCGAGGCCGGCATCGAGGTCGCCGGTGCTCCCGGCGGCGGGGTTGCCGGCGCCCACGACGGGGGGAGCGAAGCTGCCCGCCGTGTCCAGGCCCGTGCGCGCCGTTTCGGCCTCGTATCGCGGGGCGAGCAGGGCGGCGCCTTCGGTCGCGGCCTCCAGCGAGTCGGCGATGACAACGGCGATCGGCTGGTTGGCGTAGCGCACGGCGTGGTTCTGCAGCACCTCCATCTTGAACATGAAGGGGTTGAGCTTGGCGTCCGGGTCCAGCGCGAGCTTGGGCGCGTTGGAGGGAGTCATGACCTCGATCACGCCGGGATGCGCTTTGGCGGCGGCGACATCCAGGTGGGTGACGCGGCCGCGGGCGATGCTGCTGGTGGCGAGGGCCGCGTAGACCATGCCGGCCGGGTGGTTGTCGGCGGCGAAGCGGGCGGCGCCGGTGGTCTTGAGCACGCCTTCGCGCCGGGTGAGCGGCTGGCCGATGCTGGAGCCCATGCGGATGTGCGCGGAACCCTGGGAAGGTGTGGTCTCAGCCATGGGCGGCGGCTCCTGAGAAGGGAGAGGCGGGGAGGGCGGGCATGCGCTCGGGCGTGCCCTTGGCGGCCAGCGTGAGCGCGCGCACGACGATGCGGCGAGCGAGTTCAATCTTGAAGGCGTTGTCGCCGGAGGGTTCGGCATCGACCAGCGCGGCTTCAGCGGCGCGGCGAAAGCTCGCGGCGTCGGGCGTGGCGCCCATCAGGATGGCCTCGGCCTCGCGGGCGCGCCAGGGTTTCAGCGCCACGCCGCCGAGGGCGACCCGGGCTTCGGCGATCGTGCCGCCCTCCATCCGCAGGGCTGCGGCAGCGGAGACGACGGCGAAGGCGTAGGAGGTGCGTTCGCGGACCTTGAGGTAGCGAGCGTGGCCGGCGAACCCGGCGGCGTCTGGAGGCAGGCGCACGGCCGTGATCAACTCGCCTGGTTGCAGTTCGGTCTCGCACTCCGGCGTGGTGCCCGGGAGGCGGTGGAACGTCTCGATGGGGATGTCCCGCCAGCCGAATGCGCCTTCGACCTCGACGACCGCGCCGAGGGCGACCAGGGGAACGCAGAAATCGGACGGGTTGGTGGCGATGCAGTGCTCGCTCCAGCCGAGGATGGCGTGCAGGCGGGTCTCGCCGCCGATGGCATCGCACCCGGCGCCGGGTGCGCGTTTGTTGCAGGCGCTGGCGGTGTCGTAGAAATAGGCGCAGCGGGTGCGCTGCAGCAGGTTGCCGCCGACGGTCGCTGCGTTGCGGAGCTGAGCGGAGGCCCCGGAGAGCAGCGCCTCGGCGACGGCCGGGTAGTGCTTGGCGAACGCCCCGTCGTATGCGAGATCCGAATTGCGGACGAGGGCGCCGATGCGCGCGCCGCCGCCAGGCAGGGTTTCGATGCGGTCGAGCCCGGGGAGCCGGCTGATATCGACCACGTGGCCGGGCCGCATGATGCCGCCCTTCATCAGGTCCATCAAGTTGGTGCCCGCCGCGAGATAGGCGGCCCCGGGCACGGCGCCGGCCTTGACGGCCTCGGCGACGCTGGACGGGCGGGCGTATTCGAAGCGATTCATGCCGCGTCCCTCCGCTCGGCCGCGTCCATGGTGCGCTGGGCTTCCAGGACGGCCTCCGTGATGCCGATATAGGCGCCGCAACGGCACAGGTTGCCGCTCATTGCCTCGCGTACCCGTTCCGCATCGGCGCCTGCATGGCCTTCGCGGATCAGGCCGATGGCGCTCATGATCTGGCCGGGGGTGCAGAAGCCGCACTGGAAGCCGTCATGGGCGATGAAGGCGGCCTGCACCGGGTGCAGTTGGTCGCCGTTCGCGACGCCCTCGATGGTCAGGACGTCCGAGCCGTCAAGGCTCGCCGCCAGCGCAAGGCAGGAGTTCACCCGGCGGCCATCCACCAAAACCGTGCAGGCGCCGCACTGGCCGCGGTCACAGCCCTTCTTGGCCCCCGTGAGGTCCAGCCGCTCGCGCAGCAGGTCCAGCAGCGTGACCCGGGTATCGTCGAGCGTGATCGCGCGCTCCGTGCCGTTGATCGTCAGGGTGATTGACAGGCTCATGCGATGCTCCGATCAGACCTGTTGCGTAATCAACAATACGGAGGCACCCTCCGCTTTACAAGTGGAGCCATCCTGGACGATCAGGTGACAGCCAAGCCGGCGCGAAGACCCCGAGCCGACAGCGTCCGCAACCGCAAGCGAGTTCTGGAGGCGGCCAAGGCCGTGTTCGCGGATGGCGGTCCGGATGGCAGCCTGGAAGCCGTGGCGCGGCAAGCGGGTGTTGGCATCGGCACCCTGTACCGGCATTTCCCGACCCGGCAGGCCCTGTTCGAGGCGGTGTACCGCCGCGAGGTCGAGCAGTTGGTGGAGCTGGCCGGGCAGCTCGGCGCCGACCTGCCGCCGCTGGAGGCGCTGCGCCGCTGGTTGCATGCCAATGTCGAGTTCGTGGCGACCAAGAAGGGCATGTCCGCGGCGCTCGCGGTGGCGACCCATGCCGGCTCCGATCTCACCACGTATTCGATGGATCGACTGGGCGACGCGCTCGACCCGCTTCTGCGCCGGGCGGTGACGGCGGGAGTGATCCGCCCCGACATCGGCAAGGAGGACATCCTGCGGACGGTGGTCGGCCTCTGCTACACTCACGACAAGCCGGGATGGACGGCCAACGTAACTCGCTTGGTGGACGTGTTCTTGGACGGGATGCGGCGCGGGGGATGCTGATCGGCTGTTTTATCGGCACCATGGCTGGCCCGCTCGCGATCGGTTGGGGCCTCGACCATCTGCCGCAACCCTCAAGGGCCCGGAGCCGTGCACGTCTCGTATGGGTCGTTGCGAAGCTTCCAGGACGATGACCTGAGCGGGTCCAGACCCAAGCAGCATGGACCGCCCTAAGTGTCTGTCCGAGATCATCCAGGCTCGTAGCAACATGTTGCGGCAAAGCCGAGAGTGGACCTGCTTCGCATCAGCCTTCCAGAAAGCCGGGATGAGCCGCCGCTGTTGGATTTGATGGCTTCACGCAACCTGCTCATCGCATTGAAAATGGCCTCTACTGACCTTGATCGCAAATCGAACGCCAACGCCGATCCCGTCCTCCCTAAGCATCCGCACGCCCGCCCCCTCCAGAGCTTGCCTGATGGCTGCCAAGGTGGACGGGCGAGGCCGCACAGCCTCATTCTCAATCATGTTCAAGGTGACTGCCGAGATGGCAGCTCGGTGCGCCAAGGCCTGAGTCTGTTTCAGCAAGCCACGTCCCGCACGAATTTGCGTGATGGTGGTCATCGAAGCATGGCATGCGCCAAACTTGAGGATTTCTAAAGTTCTCTGTTGACGTGGTGCAACGAGCAACGGCATACCCCCGTCCCGACGGGCCGGATCGCGTTGGGTTCTCCTTTTAGGAGCAAACCCCAACCTGGGTTTTTTACGACCGTCACAAGGTTCGGCGCGGGCCGGACGACGAGGGTTTACCTTGCCATGGTCTGGCTGCCGACTTGCTGGCAGTTGGAGTTCCCTCGGCACACACATGCCCGCGTGTCTTGCGTGCGTTGGCCCGGGCGGGCCGAAGTTCGACGGTTATCCTGTCATGGCTTCGAGTCCCATCGATGCCCAAGTGGTGTCGTAGCTCAGCTGGTAGAGCAGACAACGTCGGCGATCCCATGACCGCCCGGCTTGAGACTGGAAAGGAGGCTGCCGTGACACAATTCAACCAACCGAAATACACCGGCATGCGCTCCGGCAGCTTCGGCCCATCCGGTCGACTGTGGATTCGGCGTTTGCCGGACCAAGCATGAGCATCAATCCAGACATCACTCCGGCGGGCCGGAGAGCGAGGGTTATCGGGAGTCGGAGTGGGTAAGACCGCCGACTGAAACCCCTCGCCACCACCATGCCCGCCGGTCCTTTGCGACACGAGGTGGGCCATGAAGAACTACCTTTCCATCCTTGCACGCCGGGCTGCGGCCATCACGCCGCAGCACCAGCCGATCCCGGGCACCGTGCCCAACAGCGCCGGCGGGCACGCCTTTCCCGTCGACGACTGGACACGGCTGGACCGCTTCCTCGTGCTCGGGTCGGAAGGTGGCTCCTATTACGCCGGCGAGGCCGCGCTCACGCGCGACAACGCCCAGGCCGTGCTGCGCGCCATCGCCGCCGACGGGGCGCGGGCCGTGGCGCGCATCGTCGCCGTCAGCGAAGGCGGGCGGGCGCCGAAGAACGACCCGGCGCTGTTCGCCCTGGCGCTCGCCGCCGCGGCCGAGGATCTCGGCACCCGCCGGGCCGCCCTGGCCGCGCTGCCCCGTGTCGCGCGGACGGGCACGCACCTGTTCCAGTTCGCCGCCTTCGCGGAGGGCGCGCGTGGCTGGGGCCGGTCGCTGCGCCGGGCCGTGGGAGCGTGGTACGCGGCACAGCCCGCCGAGCGGCTCGCCTACCAACTGGTGAAGTATCGCCAGCGCGGGGGCTGGTCGCACCGCGACCTGCTGCGGCTGTCCCACCCGGAGGTGACCGAGCCGGCACGGGCGGCCCTGCTGGACTGGGCCTGCCGCGGCACGGAGGGCGAGGCCCTGCCCGCGCTCGTGCGGGCAGCGTCCCAGCTCGGCCGGGCCACGGACGGGGCGGAGGCGGCGGCGCTGATCCGCGCGCACGACCTGCCGCGGGAGGCAGTGCCCACGGCATTGCTGAACGACCCGGCGGTGTGGCAGGCGCTGCTCGAGCGCATGCCGCTGACGGCGCTGGTCCGCTCCCTGGCCAAGCTGACGGCCGTGGGCGTGCTGCGTCCGCTGGGCGACCAGTTGCCGCTCGTGCTGTCCGCCCTCGGCGATGCCGACCGCATCGCCCGGGCGCGGCTGCATCCGCTGGCGATCCTGCTGGCGCTGCGCACCTACGCGCAGGGCCGGGGTGACCGCGGCGGCTTGCAGTGGGAGCCGGTGCAGGCGGTGGTCGATGCCCTGAACGCGGCGTTCCACACCGCTTTCCAGGCCGTCGAGCCGACGGGCAAGCGGCTGCTGCTGGCGCTGGACGTGTCGGGCTCCATGGCCATGGGGCGCGTCGCCGGGTCGTCGCTGACCCCGCGCGAGGCGTCCGCGGCCATGGCGCTGATGACGGCGGCGACCGAGTCCCAGACCCACATCGTGGGGTTCGGGGCGAGGATGGTCCCGCTGCCGTTGTCGCCGTCGATGCGGTTGGA
>CAXSFF010000259.1:0-5588 GCA_964236035.1 uncultured Acetobacteraceae bacterium | reverse complement strand
CGGGCGAGCTGCGGGTGGAGCGGTTCGGCTGGACGTTCTGCCCGGGCGACAAGGTGATGCAGGTGGCCAACAACTACGAGCGCGACGTGTTCAACGGCGACCTCGGCGTGATCACCGGTCTGGACCTGGAGGAGGGCGAACTCACTGTCAGCTTCGAGGGACGTGGCGTGGTCTACGGCTTCGGCGAGCTGGACGAGCTGGTGCTGGCCTACGCCACCACCATCCACAAGAGCCAGGGATCGGAGTACCCGGCCGTGGTGATCCCGCTGACCACGCAGCACTACGCCATGCTGGCGCGCAACCTGCTCTACACGGGGGTGACCCGGGGCAAGCGCCTGGCGGTGCTGGTCGGGCAACGGCGGGCGCTGGCTATCGCCGTCAAGAACGGCAGCGGGCGCCGACGCTGGTCCAAGTTGGGGGAGTGGCTCGCGCCAGCCCGGCCAGCACATGGGCAGGCCGCCGCTACAGCCAGCCCCGTTCCCGGAACGTGGTGAGCGCCACGTTGGCTGGGGCATACCAGCCGCCTGCCCGGTAACGTGCACCCAGAGCCTGTGCCGCTTCCTTGTTGCCATAAGGAATACGCAACGGCGTGTCTCCGCTCGATACCTGTGCCATGGTCGCTGGCAACGGCTCGGCAGAGTGAGCGCCGTTCGCGGGTGCCGTCTTCCTGCGTGCCCTCGGTGTCGTCCCATCCGGTGCCACCTGAGTGCGGGCTGAGTTTGGTGCCTTGGTAAGCGACGTGGCGGGCGACGGTGGGTGCCGTCGCTTGGCCGCGCTGCGGATGATCGCGGGAGTGCCTACAACGGCGCTAAGGTCGCGCGCTGGTTTGGTCCGACTACGTGAGCTCGCGGTTTTCGGCTGAACCGATCTGGACGGCTGGCTGGATGATGGCGAGCGCTGCGACCTGTTCGGCGCCCGGTCGCTCGCCATCGGGATTGGTGCCGCGGCGCCATGCTCTGTCAGCCGTCCGATGATCCGGCTGGCCTGGCCGCACACGGCGTCGATGGCTGACATCATGTCCTGACGCCCGACCAGCACGTCATCGAGCAGGCACTCCATCTGCGCGGTCACCCCCGGGTCGACCAGCGCCGGGTCAGCTCGTTCCAATACGCCGTGCAGCACCAGGCCGCGTTCCGTCGGCACGATGTGCTTGCCGTCGGCAACGAGGAACTCCTGCGCCTTCAGGCCGCGGATGATCTCCGCCCGGGTCGCCGGCGTGCCGATGCCCTTGGCCTGCTTCAGCCGCTCGCGCAGCGTCTCGTCGGCCACGAACCGCCACGCGTTCTGCATCGCATCGACCAGCGTGCCCTCGTTGTAGCGCGGTGGCGGCCGGGTCTCCTTGGCCTCCACCTTGGCATCGATCAGCCTGGCAGTCTCGCCGTCCCGCAGAGTGGGCAATAGTTGTGCGTCCTCGCCGCGCTCCTCCGCCGGCTGCCAATCAGGGAAGGCGGCACGCCAGCCGAGTTCGATCGGCTGGCGGCCGGCGGCCCGGAACACGTGCCCTTCGACGTCCACCGTCGCGGTAGTCTGGCGGTAGCGGAAATCCGGCATGACGGCGGCGAGGTAGGAGCGCGCGATCACGTCGAACAGGCGCCGCTCGTCGGCGGACAGGCAGGGCCAGAGCTCACGAAGCTTGTCCGCGGTGTTCACGTTGGGGATGACGGCGTGATGACTGGCCCCAGCTAGGCCCCGGTCGTTGAACGGACCACTGGCGCCGCGGCGGATCAGCGGCGGCTGCGGTACCGGTATGGCGGCGAAGCTTTGCCCAGCCTGCAGAGCCGTCACGATGCAGGGGGCGTCCCCGATCAGGCTTTCGGGCAAGTAGCGCGTTTCAGCCCGAGGGTAGGTGATGACCTTTTTGCCAGTGCCGTCATAGAGTTCTTGCGCGACCTCCAAGGTCTTGGCAGCGGACCAGCCGAACCGCGACCCGCACAGCTTCTGCAAGGACGGCAGGTCGTGCAGCCGGGGCGGTGCTTGGCGTTTGTCCTCGACCTTGACGTTCAGCGGTCCTTCATAGCCCTCGGCTGCCGCCGCGATCAACTCGGCAGCCCTTCGGGTGTTAATGCGCTCCTTGGGGGCGTGACGGATCTGGAACTGGCCGGCCGCGACCGCCGCCGTGGCCACCACTTCGTGGTAGGGCTCGGGCACGAAGGAGCGAATCTCGAGTTCGCGCCGACAGACGATGGCCAGCGTGGGCGTTTTCACCCGGCCGATGCCGATGACGGACCGCTGCCCGGTTGCCAGGGTGACAGTCGCGGTGCGGGTGAGCGACAGGTTGTAGATCTGGTCGGCTTGGCGACGCGCGACCGCAGCGGCGTAGAGAAAGGCATACTCCCGGTTCGGCTTGGCTTGGGTGAACGCGTCGCGAATGGTCTGCGGATCCTGGGCGGTGAACATCACCCGCATGACTTCACCGTGGAAGCCTAGATGCTCCAGGATTTCCTGCCCGATGAGCTGACCCTCCCGGTCGCAGTCGGTCGCCAGCCAGACCCGGCCGGCCGTCCGCAGCGCGTCGCGGATGGCTTTCAACTTGGCGGCCTTGTTGCCGCCCGAGGCTGGGCGCGTGCCATAGAGCGTGTCTGGCCGCAGCAGGACGGCGCTCCAACGCTTCCAGGCAGGCACGGCGTCCTCCGGCTCTTGCAAGTCGAACAGGTGACCTTCAGCTGGAAGGACGGCGCCGTAGCGTTCGCCAACAGCCGCGCGCACGTCTTTGGCCTGGCTAGTCTTCTCCGTGATGACGAGTTGGTCGGTCATGGCGGATGAAGGCAGTTCACTCTATGTTCCTCGCCAGCCTTACCGAAGCTGGCGCAGTTTCGCAACCCAAAGAGATCCGAATTGTCTCAGGTAGCGTTCGAACATACTGGCCGAGACCGTCCGGTTTGCGCCTCAACTCGGACATTCAGCTACTTACCGAGCATGCTCCGAAGCGGACACGGCGGCACTGGCGGCAACGCGCGTGATCTCGGTGGGAGACTGACCGCGCTGCGAGTTGCCCTTCTGCAACTGCGACGTGGAAACTCGTCGATTGGGATAGACCGAAAGGACAGTCTTGATAAGACCGGCATTTGGCCGTACAGTTCAGGAGGGGGTTTCTTATGGTAAGTACTGCTAGAAAGCCGGTCGATCGCACGCGAGGCGAACGCCTCGAAGCCCGCATCACGGCTGACCAGAAAGCATTGATCCAGCGCGCCGCCGAGCTCGAAGGCCGCAGCGTCACCGACTACGTGGTCAGCAGCGTGCAGGATGCGGCCAAGCGCACCGTGGAGGCTCACGACGTGATGGTGCTGAACGCTGCCCAGAGCCGGGCCTTCGTCGACGCCCTACTTGATCCGCCGCGGGTCAACGATCGCCTGCGGGACAGCGTCCGGCGCCACCGGGCCGCCATGGGCGGCTGAAGCTGCGTTGGATCTCGGAGCCATCCGCATCCAGCCGCTGGGCGCAGACCACGACCGCGGCACGTTCTCGTGCGGCGTGCCGGCTCTCGACCGCTACCTGCGGGAACAGGCCGGCCAGGATGCAAGACGCCGCGTGGCCGCCCCGTTCGTGGCCACCGCCGACGGCGCGAAGGTGCTCGGGTTCTACACGCTGTCCGCCACGTCCATCGAGCTGACGGACGTTCCGGCGGCACTCGCGAAGAAGCTGCCCCGCTACCCCCGCCTGCCCGCCACCCTTTTCGGCCGTCTTGCAACGGAACTCTCGGCTCGCGGGTGCGGGCTTGGCCGGGCGTTGCTGGTGGACGCGATCACGCGCGCGGTTCGCAGCGAGATTGCATCTTTCGCCATGATGCTCGACGTTAAGGACGAGAGCGCCGCGTCGTTCTACACGCGCGAGGGTTTTATCCGCCTGCCCGGCACGCCGATCCGCTTCGTGCGACGCATAGACGACCTTGCTGCCCTGGTTGCCGCGCCATGACCTCCGAAGCGCGCGCCCGCGCCAAGACTGATGCGATGCTTCAGGCCGCCCTGTATGTGGTCCAAAACCCTGACGAGCTGAACCTTCATGCCGATCCCGGCGTCGCCGTTCGCGAGGTGCCGACCCCGAGTGGCTCGCCGGCCAACATTCTGCTCTTCCATGAGAAGAACTCGTCCGGCACCTTCGCGGTCGCAGGCTGTAACGAGATGCTGCCGTTGGTGGTCCGCGCGATTGTACAAGGTGATAGAACGACTGCATGCTGAGTCCGACCGAGATCTACGACAACGTCGAGGCGTTGGTGGCGCGACGGCCGGACCGAGCCGGCTTCGGGCTCGAACTGATGGATGCCGTGGGTGCGCCGCGCGCGACGATCACGAAGCTCCGGGCTGAGGCGGCCAGCGGCGGATCGTTCGCATGGACGCGGATGCTTCGCTTCGCGCTCGTGGACAAGGGCGCGACGGTCCCTTCGATCGAGGCAATGCGGACGGAGGAGGAGGCCAAGCCGAAGGCCAGGCGCACCCGCATCGTCATCGCCTACGACGGGGGACGCGATTGCGATTTGCGACACGAAGGTCGGCGATGAGCCGCGGCTCAGCCTGGACGCTCTTGCCTATGAGGCCGACATCCTGTTCCCGCTGGGCGGCCACGAGCGCCACGTGCCGGACCCGGAGCGGCTGGCCGACATCCGCGCCACCAAGCATCTGTCGCGCCTGTTTGACGCGGTGCGCGACGCGAACCCGGGATGGAAGGGCGAAGCGGACCGCCACGCACTCAACGTGTTCATGGCGCGCGTTATGTTCTGTCTGTTTTCCGACGATGTTGGCATCTTCGAGAAAGACGCTTTCCAGACGGCCGTAGAGCGGTCGACCAGGGCCGACGGTGGCGACCTGCAGGACTTCCTTGCGGGGGCGTTCGCACATATGGATTTCGAGCCGGAAAAGGCGAAGGCGCAGCCGGCCCGGGGATGGTCGCGGTTGCCTTACGTCAACGGTGACCTGTTTCGCGATCCGTTGCCAGTGCCCGTCCTCGACGGGCGGTGCCGGCGGCATCTGCTGGATTGCGCCCGGCTCGACTGGCGACTGATCAACCCGGATATATTCGGGTCGATGCTGCAGGCCGTGGTGGACCCGGACAAGCGCGGCGAGCTCGGGATGCACTACACGTCGGCTGCCAACATCATGAAGGTGCTGCGGCCGATCCTGCTGGACGAGCTGACGGCCGAGTTGGAGCGGGCGAAGAGCAACAAGCCCAAGCTACGAGCGTTCCTGAAGCGGCTGGCGGCCGTGCGGGTGTTCGACCCGGCCTGCGGCTCGGGCAACTTCCTGATCCTGGCCTACAAAGCCATGCGCGAGTTCGAGCGTCTCGCCTTCCGGCACCTCGGCGAGTTGCCGCACGAGGTGGTCCGGCTCGATGCGTTTTATGGGATCGAGATCGACGACTTCGCCTGTCATACCGACTGCCCTATGAGCTGACCAATGCCCAAGACCGTTCCGTTATGGAAGTGATGCGTGCCACGTCGCTGATGAACGCGTTCCATGCTGTGCAGCAGGCGGTGACGATCTCGTCGTAGCTGTCCCATACGCGCCGGTTGATGACCCTGGGGGCGGCCGCGTCCTCCGCATTGGCATACACGTCCAGCATGTCGGCGTGGGCCGCGAACCAGGCCAGGTTGGCGT
>CAXSFF010000258.1:0-5591 GCA_964236035.1 uncultured Acetobacteraceae bacterium | reverse complement strand
GCCGCATGTCGCGCGGTCGCAGGCCGCGCGCACCTTGCGGTTCATCCCGCAGGTCGACATCCCCGTGCTCGACCCCGTCGCGACCAGCGCCTACATCACCCGCAACCACGGCCTGGTGATCTTCGACACGCTGTTCGGGCAGGACGGCCAGTACAACCCGCAGCCGCAGATGGTGGACGGCTTCGTGACCGAGGACGACGGCAGGCTGTGGCGGCTGACGCTGCGCGACGGCCTGCGCTTCCATGACGGCACCCCCGTGCTGGCGCGCGACTGCGTGGCCAGCGTGCAGCGCTGGGGCAGGCGCGACGCGTTCGGCCAGGCGCTGCTGGCGGCGACCGACGAGATGTCCGCACCCGACGACAAGACCATCGTGTTCCGCCTGAAGCGGCCGTTCCCGCTGCTGCCCGCGGCCTTGGGCAAGGTCGCCAGCAGCATCTGCCCGATCATGCCGGAGCGCCTGGCGAAAACCGACCCGTTCACCCTGGTGAGGGAGATGGTCGGCAGCGGCCCCTACCGCTACGTCGCCGGCGAGCGGGTGCCGGGCGCGCTGACGGTGTACCAGCGGTTCGAGGGCTACGTGCCGCGCTCCGGCGGCACGCCGGACTGGACCGCCGGGCCGAAGGTCGCGCATTTCGACCGCATCGAGTGGCAGGTGATCCCTGACGCCGCCACCGCCCTCGCCGCGCTGCAATCCGGCCAGGTGGACTGGTGGCAGGAGCCGGCGCTCGACCTCATTCCTACCATCCGCCGCGACGCCGCCATCCGGGTGATCGACCTGGACCCGACCGGCGCCCCGGCGCTGCTGCGGTTCAACCACCTGCACCCGCCGTTCAACAACCCGGCGACCCGCCATGCCCTGCTCGGCGCCGTCAACCAGGCGGAGTACATGCAGGCGGTGGCCGGCTCCGAGCGCGACCTATGGAAGGCGGGAACAGGGTATTTCCCCAGCGCCTCGCCGATGGCGAACACGGCGGGGCTGGGCGCCATGACCGACAAGCCGGACATGGCCAAGGTGAAGGCCGACCTCGCCGCCGCCGGCTACAACGGCGAGCGCGCCGTGGTGATGGTGGCGACGGACCTGCCGGCGTTGGCGGCGCTGGGCCAGGTCGGCGCCGACATGCTGCGCCGCGCCGGCATGAACGTGGACGAGCAGGCGATGGACTGGGGCAGCGTGATCCAGCGCCGGGCGATCAAGGAGCCCGTGGAGAAGGGCGGCTGGAGCGTGTTCTTCACCAGCTTCTTCGGCCAGGACGAGTTCACCCCGGCCACCCATCTCGCCCTGCGGGCCAACGGCGCCGGCGGCTGGTTCGGCTGGGCCGAGGACCCGAAGCTGGAGGCGCTGCGCGACGACTGGCTGCGCGCGCCCGACCTCGCGGCGCAGAAGGCGATCGCCGCCGACATCCAGCGCGAGGCGTTCGTGGAGGTGCCGTACCTGCCGCTCGGCGAGTACCAGGTCCCGACGGCGACGCGCAAGGAGCTGACCGGCGTGCTGAACGGGGCGCCACTGTTCTGGAACGTACGGAAGGCTTGAGCCGGCAGCGCCTGATTCAACAGGGTTCCCGCCGCCAGGTCGGCACCGGCGTCAGCGCCGGCTTGTGCGGCATCACGCGAACTGGCGTCCTGGCGAACGGGCCGGATCGCAATGTCCGCCTGCTGTTCCGGCCAGCACGGCGAGCAGCGCGTCCACCAGCGCCGGGAGGTCCGGTGCCGCGGCGACGCCGCCGAACACGTAGAAGTCCGGACGGGTGATCATGCCGACCGCGCCGTGCGCGTCGAGGAAGGCGCCGTACTTGCCGTCCAGGTCCGCCACCAGGTCGGCGGCGGCGCCGATGCCGACCAGGTGGGTGCCGACCGCCGCCAGGGCCTGGAGCTGGTCCGGGCGCAGCAGGCCCGCCGGGTCGCGGTTCCGCAGAACGACGCAGAAGCCGAGGCCGACGACGTCGTCCCAGCGCCCTTCGCGCCCGCGCCAGCGCACGGTCCCATGCGGCGAAAGCAGCCCGGCCAGGAGCGCAGGCGCGCCTGCCATGTCCGGCGCCAGCAGCCCCGCCGTGAGGTGCGGGAACGGCGGCAGCGGCGCGGCCGTGCCGTCCTTGAAGGCCCGGTCGCGCTCGGCCGCCTCCGCTGGGTCGGCGATGCAGATGATCCGGCCGAGATGGATCGCGGCGTCCGTGACCGCGCTCACGTGCGGCCTGCGTTCGACCGTGTAGCTGTCCAGCAGCGCGCCTGCGGAGCGGCCCCGCAGCACCGCATCCAGCTTCCAGCTCAGGTTCCAGGCGTCGCGGATGCCGGCGCACATGCCCTGGCCCATGAACGGCGGCATGGTGTGCGCGGCGTCGCCGGCAAGCAGCACCCGCCCCTGGCGCCAGGTGTCGGCGACCAGGGAGCGGAAGGTGTAGATGGTATGGCGCACCAGCTCGGCCTGGCCGGGCTTCACCCACTGGTCCAGCAGCCTCCACACATGCGCCTCGTCCTGCAGCGCCTCGCGCGTCTCGTTCGGCAGGCGCATGAACTCCCAGCGGCGGCAGACCTTGCCGTCCTGCATGCCGCCCGGCACCATGGTCGTGGGACGCTCGGGGTTGCAGTACTGGCCGCAGTCCGGGATGTCGAGCACGACGCCAGGGTTCAGCCTCATGTCCACCACCAGCCAGTCCGCCTGGAAGCCGCGGTCCTCGCGTCCGATCCCCAGGCTCTCGCGCACGAGGCTGTTGGCCCCGTCCACGCCGACGAGGTAGCGCGTGCGCAGGGTGCGGGTGCCCCCCGCCTCATGCAAGGTGCCCCCCGCCTCATGCAATTCGACCTCGACATGGTCGCCGTGGTCGGTGAAGCCGGCAAGCTCCCAGCCGAGGTTCAGGTCGACGTCCGGCTGCTTGGCGACCTCGGTTCGAAACTCCGCCTCCAGGCTCGGCTGGTGGACGAAGTTGACCTCCGGCCCGCCGGAGACCGACCCCGCGCTCCAGTCGATGCAGAGCAGCTCCTCCCAGGCCGCGTTGAACCACTGGTATTTCGGCGCCGGCTGCGATACCCGCATAAGCCCCTCGCCCACGCCGATCGCCCGCAGGATCCGGGCAGCCTCGTGGTCGACGCACACGGCCCGCGGCAGGACGTAGGGCTCAAGCCAGCGTTCGACCACCGCGACCCGGTGACGCTGCCGCCCCAGCATAAGCGCCAGGACTTGGCTGACCGGGCCGTAGCCGATCTGGACGACGTCGTAGAGGAACCCATCCTGGTCGCGGGACTTGTCCGGCATGGGCGTTTCCTCCGGTTCGTCTTGGTTTTCGTCTTGGTTCTTGCGCCAACGTCCTGGCGGGAGGCGATGGACGCCGTTATCCATCCTGAGGCGGATCAGAACATCACATGCCGCCGGCCCTAGCAATCTCCCTCGTCATGCCCGCACCGGCGCCCGGGAGCCCGGCCGGCTTGACAGGCCGCGCATTGCGCCGCGAGATCGCCGGTGGCTTCGATCGGCTCCGCATGGGATGAACGGCCATGATCACCGGACTGCACCACGTCAGCATCACCGTCGCCGACATGGAGCGGGCGCGCGCGTTCTACGAGGGCGTGCTCGGGCTGCGGCCCTGCCCGCAGAAGACGAACTGGCTGGCTACCGGCGACGGCTGGTCGCTGCACCTGATGCCGGCGCGCACCGACCTACCCCACGACCCGGCGCGGCACCTCGCCTTGCAGGTCGAGCGGCTGGAGACCGTGGTGGCACGGCTGCTGCAGCACGGATTGCGCCCGTACCAGTTGAGCGTGACCCAGTCCGGCCGCCACCTGATCGAGAGCGCGGACGACACGCTGGCGTTCGGCATCGGCACCGTGTTCATCGAGGACCCCGACGGCAACTCGGTCGAGTTCGTGCAGGACGGCCGCGGCATCCTCGGCGCCGTCGCCAGCGCCATCGCTGGTGCGGCGGCGTAAGGCCGATCCTGGCCTGATCATCAACGGAGGCTGCATTGCCCGATTTCGTTCCCACCCACCGCATCACCGAGGCCGCCACCATGCGCATGATGGCCGCCGGGTTGGCCAAAGCCACCGAGATCGGCGCGCTCGTCACCATCGCCGTGGTCGACGCCGGCGGCGAGCTGATCGGCCTGGTGCGGATGGACGGCGCCCGCTTCTTCTCCGGGCGTTCGACCATCAAGAAGGCGGTGACCTCCGCCTCGCAGCGGCTGCCGAGCGGGTATTTCGACAAGGCGGGCGAGGTCAGCATGCAGATCCGCATGGACGGCGACTTCACCAACATCCCCGGCGGCTTCCCGATCGTGGTAGACGGCCAGGTGGTCGGCGCGGTCGCCGCCGGCGGCGCTAAGATCGAGCAGGACGTCGAGGTCGGCAAGGCGGCGCTGGCGGCGATCGGCCAATGATCACGCGACGGGTTGGCAAGCGGCCGCCAACCGGCTGATATCGTCGCCGGCAGCGCGCATAGACGCTGGTTCGGGGAGCGACAGCGATGGCCAGCGTGCAAACAACCGACATTGTCGACGGCGAGCGCGCCCTGGATCATGCGCCAAAACGCCGCGAGTGGCTGGTCTGGGCGCAGCAGGCCGTCACCGTGCTGATTCCCGTCGCGCTGTGGTTTGCCCCGCTCGGCCTGGCGCCGGCGGCGCAGCACGGGCTGGCGATCACCGTGTTCATGGTGATCGGCTGGATCGTCGAGGTGACGGACTACGCGATCACGGGGCTGATCGGCTGCTTCCTGTTCTGGGCGCTGCACGTCACCCCGATCGAGGTGGCGTTCAGCGGGTTCGCCGACTCGACCTCCTGGTTCATCTTTGCGGCGCTGCTGCTCGGCACGCTGGCGACCAACACGGGGATCGCGGCGCGGCTGGCCAATGCGGTGATGCGCCGGGTCGGCATGAGCTATGGCCGCGTGCTGCTCGGCCTAGTGATCACCAACTTCCTGCTGACGTTCATCGTGCCGTCCGGCATCTCGCGCATGGCGATCGTGGCGACCATCACCATCGGCCTGATCGAGGCGTTCGGCCTGCCGCGGGGCAGCAACGTGGCGCGCGGCATGTTCCTGGTCAGCACCTACACGGCGGCGCTGTTCGACAAGTTCATGATCGCCGGCGCCGCCTCGATCACCGCGCGCGGCCTGATGGAGCGGGTCGGCGGCGTGAACATCTCGTGGAGCGAGTGGTTCGCCGCCTACGCGCCGTGCGACGTGTTGGTGATCCTGGCGTGCTGGTGGCTGACGCTGCGGCTGTTCCCGGCCCAATCCGGCGTGCTCGCCGGCGGCAGCGCGTACCTGGACCAGCAGGCGCAGTCGTTCGGGCCGATGACCACAGCACAGAAGCGCGCCGCCGTGCTGCTGGCGGCGGCGATATTGCTGTGGGTGACCGACTTCGTCCACCACGTCTCGCCCGCGGTGATCGGCTTCGGCGTGGTGCTGGTGGCACTGTTGCCGAGGGTCGGCGTGCTGCGGGTGGAAGACCTGAAGCGGATGAACTTCCTGCCGTTCATCTTCGTGGCGGCGGCGGTGAGCATGGCCAACGTGCTGACGTTGACCAAGGCCCTGGACGTCATCACCGACTTCGTGTTCGCCCGCATGTTGCCGCTGATGACCGACACGCTGCTGGCGACGACGGTGC
>CAXSFF010000257.1:0-5604 GCA_964236035.1 uncultured Acetobacteraceae bacterium | reverse complement strand
GTTTGGCGCGGCGGCGCTCGACCTCGCCTGGGTCGCGGCCGGGCGCTACGACGGGTATTGGGAGCTGGGGCTGCGGCCCTGGGACATGGCGGCAGGCGCCTTGATCGTGCGCGAGGCCGGCGGGTTCGCCACCGACACCAATGGCGCCGAGCTGGTGCTGGCCGATGCCGGCGTCGACGTGGTGGCCGCCAACCCGACGCTGCACCCCAGGCTGCGCGAGATCGTGGCCGATGGAGTGGCCGCCGCCACCCGCGCCGCCTGACGCTGGCGGATGCGCAGGCGGAACGATAAGGTGGCGCTCGTGACCCGCATCCTCCCTGGTTGGCTGCTGCTGGCGGCGTCCGTCCCCGGCCCGGCGGCGCTGGCGCAGGTCGCCGTGGACCGCGGCGCGCTGGAACAGCTGACGCCCGCCGCGCCGGTCGACAAGCCCAGCGCCCCGGCTCGCAGCCAGCGTTCGCCGAAGCCCCCCGCTGCAAAGCCCCCAGCCGCAAAGCCCTCGGCTGCCAAGCCGGCGGCGAAGCCGGCCAAGCCGCCGCCGCGGCCTCCCGTCGCGGTCGCGCCGGCGCCGCCACCGACGGCCGCGCTGCCGCCGCCGGCACTGCCGCCGCCGCATCCCGTGCCGCCGCCGGCGATCCCCTCGCGGCCGGACGCGGCCGGCGACGCCGCCAAGATCGTTGGCGGCCTGCGCATCACCTTCGGCCATGACGTGTCCGACCTGAACCCGGCCACGGAGGCCGCCATCCGCAGCCTGGCGCGCGTCATCGGCGCCGACGCGAACGCCAGCTTGAACGTCTACGCCTATGCCGACGGCCCGGCCGACGACCCGTCCACGCCCCGGCGGCTGTCGCTGTCGCGGGCGCTGGCGGTGCGCGCCGTGCTGATCAGCGAGGGCATCGCCTCGACCCGCATCTACGTGCGGGCGCTGGGCACAAGCGCGCCGTCGGGCCTGCCGCCGGGTCCGGCGGACCGGGTCGACCTCATCCAGGTCGGCAGCGGGCCGGCGCCGTGACCCGGCCCGCGATCTACCTCGTCCGCATGCTGGTGTTCCTGGCCGTGGTGGCGGTGGTGGCCGTGTTCCTGGCGGGCGCGCTGCTGATCGCATTCGCCACCAACCCGCTGCTCAACGCGCTGATCTTCCTGGTGCTGGCGTTCGGCATCGGCTGGAACATCCGCCAAGTGGTGCGGCTGACCCCCGAGGTGCGCTGGCTGGAAACGTTTCAGCAATCGCGCTCGCGCCTGGCCGCGTTGCCGCCGCCCCTGCTGCTGGCGCCGATGGCCAGCATGCTGGCGACCCGCGGCGGCGCGACGCGCGAGGGCGAGCCGGACCGCTTCACCCTATCGGCGCCGGCGATGCGCAGCCTGCTCGACAGCCTGGCCAGCCGCCTCGACGAGAGCCGCGAGCTGTCGCGCTACATGACGGGGCTGCTGATCTTCCTGGGCCTGCTCGGCACCTTCTGGGGCCTGCTGCTGACCGTGGGCGCCGTCGCCTCCGTGATCAGCGGCATGTCAGTCGGCTCCGGCGACATCAACGCCATGTTCGACCAGCTGAAATCCGGCCTGGCCAAGCCGTTGCAGGGCATGGGCACGGCGTTCTCCTCCTCCATGTTCGGCCTGGCGGGGGCGTTGGTGCTGGGCTTCCTCGACCTTACCGCCGGGCAGGCGCAGACGCGCTTCTTCAACGAGCTGGAGGAGTGGCTGGCGAGCCTGACCCGGCTGTCCAGCGGCGTGCTCGGCGGCGAGGGCGAGGCGTCGGTGCCTGTGTATGTACAGGCGCTGCTCGAGCAGACGGCGGAGAACATGGAGAACCTGCAGCGCATCCTGGTGCGCGGCGAGGAGGGCCGCGGCGCCGCCAACCAGGCGATCCTGTCGCTGAACGAGCGCATCGGCGTGCTGTCCGACACCATGCGCAGCAACCAGCAACTGATGCTGCGCCTGGCCGAGACGCAGGCCGGCCTCGCCCCCGCGCTGCAACGGCTTGGTGAACGGGGCGGCGACGAGGCGGCACGCGGCCACCTGCGCAGCATCGAGCAGACGCTGCTGCGGCTTGCCGGCGAGCTGGAGCAGGGCCGCAGCCAGAGCACCGGCGAGCTGCGCAACGAGATCCGCGTGCTGACCCGCACCATCGCCGGCATCGCGGACCGGCCTGCATGAGCGGGCCCGCATGAGCCTGCGCCGTAGAGGAGGCGGCGGCGACGCGCTGAACCCGTGGCCGGGCTATGTGGACGCGCTGTCCACCCTGCTGATGGTGATCATCTTCGTGCTGCTGGTGTTCGTGCTGGCGCAGGCGTTCCTCGGCGTGGCGCTGTCCGGCAAGGACCAGGCGCTCGAGCGGCTGAACCGGCAGATGGCCGAACTTAGCGACATGCTCTCGCTAGAGCGCGGCCACGGCGCGGATTTGCAGGGCGCGGTGGCCGGGCTGACGCGCGACCTGGCGGCGGCGGCGCAATCGCGCGATGCGCTGTCGGCGCAGGTCGGCGACCTCCAGGGCCAGGTGACGGTGGCACGGGGCCGCGGCGCCGGGCTGCTGGCGGAACGCGACCGGCTGGCGACGCAACTGGCCGACACGGCGCTGCAATCGCAGGCCGCCGCCGCCCGTACCGAGCAGCTGCAGCAGCGCCTGGCCGACGCGGCGGCGCGCACCGAAGGCGCCAACCAGGCCACGGCCCTGACGGCGGCGCAGTTGGCCGAAGCGCAACGCCGGCTGGCCGACCTCGGCAAGCTGTCGGACCAGGTGGCGGCGCTGACCGCGCTGCGCGACGAGCTTGAGGCGCAGGCCCGCGCCGCCGCCGTCAAGGCCACCACGGAGGCGCAGGCGATGGCGGCGCAGTTGAACGGCGAGCGCACGCTGTCGGACTCCGCGCGGGCGCAGATCGCGCTGATGAACCGCCAGGTGTCGGAGCTGCGGGCGCAACTGGCACAACTGGCCACGGCGCTGGACGTGTCGGCGAAGGCGGCGACCGACAAGGACGTGCAGATCGCCAACCTCGGCGCCAAGCTGAACGTGGCGCTGGCCAGCAAGGTGGAGGAGCTGCAACGCTACCGCAGCGAGTTCTTCGGCCGCCTGCGCACCGTATTGGCCAACCGGCCCGGCGTGCAGGTGGTCGGCGACCGCTTCGTGTTCCAAAGCGAAGTGCTGTTCCCCGCCGGCAGCGCCGACATGCTGGGCGCCGGCCAGGAGCAGATCCGCGCCCTGGCCGCCACGCTGAAGTCGATCGACAAGGAGATACCGGCCGACCTGCCATGGGTGATGCGGGTGGACGGCCACGCCGACCCCACCCCGATCAACCGAGGCGCGTTCGCCAGCAACTGGGAGCTGTCGTCGGCACGGGCGATCACCGTGGTGAAGCTGCTGATCGCCGAGGGCGTTCCCGCCAACCACCTCGCCGCGACGGGCTTTGCCGAGTTCCAGCCGCTGAGCGCCGGCGACACCCCCGAAGCCTACGCCCGCGACCGCCGAATCGAATTGCGGCTGACCGACCGCTGACGCTTCTCCTCCTCCCCCTGCGGGAGGAGGCCGGGAAGAGGGGTGACCACGTCAACCACCTTGGGCGCGCGCACCCCTCCCCCGACCCCTCCCGTAAGGGGAGGGGAGAAGCAGTCCTTACTTCGACGTGGTCGGCGGCGTGATCACGGGCATGGTGGAGTCGTTGGTCGGCGGCGTGATCACGGGCATGTTGGAACCGGTCGAGGGCGGCTTGATCACGGGGGTATTGATCACGGGGATGGTCGCCCGCGTGTTGGCGACCGCCGTGCCGGCCAGGTCGCGGGCGCCCTTCGCGTGGCCCTCGTCCACCGTCAGGAACTTCGCCACGAAGGCGCGGATCTCCGGGTCGGTGGTGTGGCCCGCCTCCTGCCGGAAGCTGCGCACGTCGTCGTCGTTGATGCGGCGCGCCTCGCGGATGAACGCGCGGTCGAACGCCGCGCCCTGCTGCTTGGCGAGGGCGTCGCGCATCGCCTGGCTTCTCGGCGTCAGACCCGGCGGCAGGGCGACGCCCTTCTTCTGCGCCAGCTCCCGCAGCGCGCCGTTATATGCCTCATGGTCGTTCACCAGCATGCCGGCATAGCTTTTCACGTCGTCACGGGTGGCGCGGGCCTGCGCCAGCTGCGCGATCGACAGCTCGTAGGCGCTGCCTGTGGCCTCGTTGCGCAGGAACAGCTGGTCGAACGGCGCGGCGGGCTTGGCCCCGGCGGATTGAGCCTGCGCGGCCCTGCCGTCGACCAGAAGGACCAAGCTGGCAAAAGCGCCGAAAACTGCTGCTCGCATGAAGAACCCTCGTTCCGTGGGGAGCGTACGGTGGACCATCACGCCCGTCTTGGCTAGACGGCGCCGACGGGGACCGCCTACGTCTCGTCCCCGAACGCGCGCCGATGGAGGTCCTTGGCCCGGTCCGCCCCGCCGAGCGCCTTGGGGTCCAGCTCCAGCGCCTGCTGCCACGCCGCATAGGCGCCCTTGAAGTCGCCACGCGCCTCCGCGATGCGCGACAGGTCTTCCAGCGCCGCGAACTGCCTTGGCTCGCGCTTCATGGTTTCGGCGATGTCGTGCTCCGCCCCGGCGGTGTCGCCGGCGCGCCAGCGGGCGTCGGCACGGCCCTGCCAGGCGGCGACCAGGTTCGGGTCCAGGTCCAGCGCGGCGTCGAAGTCCTGCACCGCCTCGGAGGCCGATCCCTCGTTCACCTCGCGCGCGCCGCGCGACAGCAGCAGCCGGATGGCGGGCGAGGCGGCGGCGAACCATTGGCTCTGGATGGCGCTCTCGATCGCCGCGGCGGACGTCTCGTCCGGCGCCACCTTCAGCATGCCGAACAGCTGGTCGAGCTTCTGATCGACTAGGCCCTGCCCCCCTGCCTGCGCCAAGGCGGAGCCGCACGCGAGGGCGAACAGCAGGGTTTGGCAGACTATTCTCATCGCTGGGAGGCGACGGGCCAGGCTGTCAGCCTTGGCGGGCCTTCATGCGCGGGTTCTTCTTGTTGATCACGTAGACGCGGCCACGGCGGCGCACCACGCGGCAGTCCTTGTCGCGGATCTTCGCCGATTTGAGGCTGTTGCGGATCTTCATGATGGGCCTTGGCGCATAGGAACAAGCGCGGGCCCGGGGGTGACCGGGGCCGTGCGGGATGGCAGCGGATACCGGCGCATCGCCGCGGTGTCAACCTGCGGCGGTCCGGGCGCTCAGCCGTCCTGTCGTTCGGCAACGAAGCGTTTGACGGAGGCGTCGATGAGGTCGCGATCGTCGACCATCAAGGCCGAGTCGACACCCATGGCGATCCCAGCCGCCGTTCGGGCGCTGCTGGCGCTCATGCGCAGGTCGATGCCGCGCTGCCCTGGTGGCGGGGAACGATAGAAGTGGTCGTTCGGGTCCCGCGTGGCCCAGCGGATGATCAATTGCGCGAAGGCGCGGTCGCGATGGGTGATGAGGTGATAACCCGCACCTCCCAGGGCATTGTCGGCAAC
This sequence comes from uncultured Acetobacteraceae bacterium, assembly GCA_964236035.1. GTDB lineage: Bacteria > Pseudomonadota > Alphaproteobacteria > Acetobacterales > Acetobacteraceae > CAXSFF01. The sequence goes on along the minus strand of CAXSFF010000257.1, from coordinate 156 downwards.
CCTTCGCATGCCGCCCCATGGAAAGCCCGGCTCGACGGCTGCCAGGATATACGGCTTCAAGCGCTCTGCCTGGCCAAGCCAGCAGAGTACCCAGATTGCCGCGCTGGCCTTTTCAGGGTCTTGCATGTGCAGGTAGGGCTCGAGTAGAGGCGCATT
>CAXSFF010000256.1:0-5613 GCA_964236035.1 uncultured Acetobacteraceae bacterium | reverse complement strand
AGGTCGCAGGACAGGATCAGGGTGTCGTCGCCGGCCAGCTCCGCCAGCCAGGGCTGCAGGTTGTAGACGTTGGGCGCAAGGATCGCGTAGCCCATCGCTCGTATCCGCGGGTCCGGGCTGGCCGCCTCGGTCGCGGCCGACCAGGGCCGTTCGGCGGACAGAATGCCGTGCGCCCGGGCGAAGCGCTGCCCACCGATGTCCGTCACCGCCAGGACCACGGCGCTCGAGGCGGTGAGGAACAGACGGCGCCCCACCGTGCCGGCAACAGGGGCGGTGGCGGCGCAGGTCATGGGTAGGTGAACGCCTGGTTGGCGTTGGTCTGCGCCTCGCCGCCGTTGAGCGGGCCGCCCGCGGGGATAAAGATCATGCCGTTCAGCGTGACGGCATTGGTGCCGTGGCGCCCGATCGGCATCGGGGTGAGCTCGCTCCAGCGTTCGGTCGCCGGGTCGAACATCTCGCTGGTATTAAAGACGCCGCCGAACTTCTCGCCGCCGAAGATGAAGATCTTCCCGTCCAGGACGGCGCCCTGGGTGCCGCTGCGCGCGGTCGGCATTAACGGCAGCGCCTGCCACTTCGCGTCCGCCTTGGCCGGGTCGATCACGTAGATGGTCTGCAGGTTCTGCGAGAAGTTATCGATCCGGCCGCCGATGGCGTAGAGCTTGCCGCCGAGCGGAATCAGGTTGAGGTGCTCGCGCGGGAACGGCAACGGCGTGGATTCTGTCCAGGCGTTCGCCTTCGGGTCGTAGATGTAGTGCACGGCTATGGTATGGCGGTCGTCGCTGGTCTTGCCTCCTGCGCCGCCGACCGCGTGGATTACACCACCAAATGCGGCAACGGCCATCGCTCCAAGAGGCTGCGGCAGTGGGGCCAACGCGGTCCACGAGTCCGATGCGGGATCGTAAGCGGACACATCCGGGATGGCGTTGTAGTTTTGCTCGACGAAGCCGCCGATGGCATAGAGCTTACCGTCTAGTCCGACGGCCGCGATGTGGTTCGCCCCGCGCGGCAAGGAGGCGCGCTCCCGCCAGGTGTCGGTCTTCGGGTCGTACTCCTCGTCGAACGGCTGCGCCACATTGCCGTCCGCGTAGCCGCCGAGAACGTACATCTTTCCACCGACCTCGCCGACCGCGACCTCGCTGCGAGAATGGATGAGGCCCGCCTTAGTAATCCAGGCGCCCATCCCTGGTCCCGCCGAGTAAGGGTCCGTGGGCGAGATATTGCCGGTCCAGCCCGTCACCGGCGACCCCGGATGCGGCCGGCCGTCCAGCGCGAAGCCTCCGGTGCCGCTCCCCTGCCCAAAAGCCCGGCCCGTCCCGAACGAGACTCCCAGCGCGGCAGCGGCCGCAATGATGGTCCGGCGCCGTAATGCCTGGTATGTACCTAACACCGTCTCCTTTTGCTGCCTGTTGCTGCCGAATAGATCAATTCTCATGCGCTCATCCTTTAGAAACGGGAAATCAGCCCGAGGCCGGCCACCATCAGCACGGCGCCGAGGCCGCGCCAAACCGAGAAGGCATGCCGCTCGAACCCGACCAGGCCCCAGTGGTCCAACACCAGCGAGGCGACGATGGCTGCGGCGACGGTCACGCCCGTGAACGTCGCGGCGTCGAGCTGCCCGGCGAACAGCAGCATGGCGATCACATAGGTCACGCCCAACAGCCCGCCGAACCATGCCCACCACGGCACGGCGCCCATCCGGCCCAGGCCGGGCCACCCGGCGCCCGTCAGCACGGCCGCGATCAGGAGGCCGGTCAGCCCCGCGACGTACACGGCGATCGCCGCCCAGACTGGCTGGCTCAGCGATTTCTCGAGTTGCGCGTTCATGCCGGCCTGCACGGCGTTGAGCGCTCAGGTCAGCGCCACGAACGGGATTACCAACCAGCGCATGTCAGGCCGCCTCCGGCGCCGGGCCGCGCGTTGTGTCCAGGCCCTCGACCCGGGGCAGCGTGACGGGTTGGCCTTCCGCGGCGGAGCGATAGATGGCGTCCATCACCCTCTGGTCCTGCAGGCCTTCCTCTCCCGGCGTGTGCGGCGCCCGGCCCGTTTGGATGCATTCCGCCATGTGGTCCATCTCCAGCGCGAACTGGTTGCGCTCCATCAGGCGCGTGTCGTCCACCGACTCAGCCTGGCCGTCGCGGTGCGCCACCATCAGGCGATGCCCGGTGTAGGCATAGGCGTTGTCGAACGTGATGGCGCCGCCCGGGGTGTGGACGAGCAGGGTGCGGGACTCATGCATCCCGTAGCTGCCGGCGCAGTTGGCGAGCACGCCCGACGGGAAGCTGATGCTTTCCTCCACCTCGGCATACCGGGGGTCGCCCGGCGGGCTGTAGCTCCGGCCGAACACCTCGACGGGTTCCTCGCCCGTCAGGAAGCGGGCAGCGTTCAGGCAGTACAGCTCCACATCCGGCAGACAGCCGCCACCGGCCAGCGCTTTCTTGAAACGCCACTGCTGCGGGTCGCCCATGTTCTGCAGGTTAGCGGCCTCAATCAGGCGCAGCGGGCCCAATGCCTGGTCGCGCACGGCCCGCAGCACGGCGCGGTTATAGCGTTCATATTGGCAGCAGTAGGCAATCATCAGGGTGCGGCCGACCCGCTTGCATGCCGCGATCATGTCCTCGCATTCCGCCACCGAGGTCGCCATCGGCTTCTCGCACAGCACGTGCTTGCCGGCGGCGGCCGCGCGCAGCGCGTATTCGCGGTGGAGCGCGTTCGGCAGGACGATGTAGACGGCCTGCACCTCGGGGTTGTCGCGGATGCGGCCGAAACCTCCATAGTCGTACACGGCGTCCGGCCTCACGCCCTGCTGGGCGGCAACAGTTCGCGCCTTGTCGGGGCTGCCACTGACGAGCGCCATCAGCCGGGCGCGCTTGGCTTCGCCAAAGGCCGGGATTATATTCTCTAGCGCGAGCTGCCCCAGGCCGACTACCGCGAAACCGACACGCTCGGACGGGGGTAGTGGTATGGGTGGCCCGCTGCTGGGCCGTTCGGTGGGTGCGGTCCAGGCAGGAAACCGGACGGCGCCGTTCTGCACACTTCCCGTGTCGGCCACTGTCGGGCTAGGCAGAGCGGCACCTTGCGCCGCAGCGGAGCGGGTCACCACGGCGCCGGCGACTCCTGCCAGCCCGGCAGCCGAGAAACGGAAAATGTCACGCCGCAGAAGGGTCGGCAAAGGCATGGCAAAAGCTCCGTCGAGGTACAGTTAACTCGCCCGTCCGGGCCGCTACGACGTGACTGGGCCGAACAGCCGGGCGCTCGTCCCCTGCTCGTAGGGCATGTGCGGCGGGCGGTGCATGACCTCGATGGCCAGGCCCCACGGCGTGCGGGCGTAGTGGATGCTCTGTCCCGCCTTCGGGCCGTCCTTGCTGGTCAGCGGGCCGGCCAGCAACGCGCAGCCATGGGCTGCGAGATAGGCGGCTGCGCGGCCCATGTCCTCCACCCAGAACGCCAAATGCGGCGCGTCCACGTCTGAGTTGCGCGGCATGATGTTACGCTGACCAGGTGCGTCATACTGCATCAGCTCGATATTGATGTTGGGTCTTAGCCGCAGCATCGCGACATGCAGGCTGCTGCGCCCGTCCACGTCGAACACGGCGGCGATGCTAGCCGGGCTTTCCGTGCCCGGCCCCTCGCCGAAGCGGAACAGTTCGTCAGCGCCCAGCACGTCGACGAAGAAGTGCACGGCCTCGTCCAGGTTCGGCACGGTCACGCCGACATGGTCCATGTTGGTGGCACCCGGGATGCCGCGCCCGCTGTTCGGCCGCTTTCCTTGTGCCCGCGCTTTCCTGGCGTGCAGGCTCAGCACCGCCGCGGCCGCGGTAAGCGCCAGGAACGCGCGGCGCATGGTCATTGGCCGTCCGTCTGGCATCCGGCGCTGCGTGCCGTCGCTTCGGACTGGCGCATGGGCATGGCGTCGATGGTGTCGAACAATTGGGTGGCTGAGATGGGCGCTCCCGAGCGGAACTTGACGCCGCCATCCTTGCCGACGAGCACCGCGAGGAAGCCTGTGCCGGCACTGAAGCTGGCGCGCAACCGGGCATCGCGCTCGCTGCCGCCCACCACCGGCACGACAACCAAGTCCCGCGCGGAAGCGCCCGCTGCCGTGGCGTCGAGGATGGCGCGCTGTTTGACAAGGGCAGGATCGTCTGGCCGCGGCGCGAACACCAGCAGGACGCGGCAACGCCCGGCGTATTCGCGCAAATCCGCCGGATTCAGGGCACAGATCGCCGGTGCGGCAAGCAACAGCGCACACGCCAGCACTCCGGCACGCCAGCGCGCCAACGCGCCAACGCGCCAACGCGCCAACGAACCGTCCCCTAATCGCTTCAACATGCACCACCACAACCATCGCAACCCCAGCCACAAGAGGTTTGAATTGCCGAACCGGAAGGAAAAACGACGCTCTGGCGAACAAGCTTCGCCCTGCGGCATAAGATGGCCTCGGCAGGCTGACGTGCCGCGCCGATGAACGACAGCGCACATCACCATGCAAACCGAGGCCAGCCTAAACGTTCAGGCGGATAACGGTCTGGTGTGGAGGGTGGATTGCGGCGGCATGACTTGGACCAAGTGAGCGACATGCTCGTGCTCGTGCGCGCAGTCGAGAGCGGCAGCCTTTCCGCGGCCGGGCGCAGCCTCAACATTACCCCGGCCGTGGCCAGCAAGCGCATCCTGAGGCTCGAAGCACGCCTTGGCGTCCCCTTGCTCAACCGCACGTCACGGCATCTGAGCCTCACGGAGGCGGGGCGGGTGTTCCACTCATATGCGTTGCACATCCTCGAAACCATGGAGGAAGCCGAGGCGGCGACGGTCGAGGGCCGGGTTGAGGCGCAAGGCCATTTGCGGGTCACGGCCACAGTCCACCTGGGCCGCAGACAGGTCGGCCCCGCCCTTGCGGCGTTCCTGGACGGGCATGATGGCGTCACGGCCGAGCTGATCGTGTCCGACACCGTGCTCGACCTGGTCAAGGAACGGATCGACGTCGCCATCCGTATCGGGGTGCCTGAGGATTCGCCGCTAGTCGCGCGCCATCTGGCGCCGAACCGGCGCGTTGTCTGCGCCGCCCCGGCATACCTGGCCCGGCACCCCGCCCCGCAAACGCCTGACGACCTCCGCCATCACAACTGCCTCGTGCTCGACCGTCCAGAAGCTCGGCGCGACGTTTGGTTCTTCAACACGCCGGAGGGGCCGGTAAAGGTCAGGGTGTCCGGCGACCTGCGTTCGAACAGCGGCGAGGTGCTGTGCGACTGGGCGCTGGCCGGCCGCGGCTTGGTGTCGAAATCGCAATGGGACGTGAAGGGCGACCTGGAAACCGGGCATCTGGTCGAGGTGCTTGGGGATTTTCCGTCCAACGACATGGATATCGTGGCGCTCTACCCGAACCGGAAATACGTGTCGTCGGCGGCCCGCGCCTTTCTGGGGTTCATGGCCAGCCACTTCGATCACGATGCCCATGCACGCGGAGGCACCGAAGTTGCAGGCAACCCCGGCAAGCAGTGACCGGCATCTTCGCCCGGCACGCAAGGCTGCTTCGCCCCGACAGGGGCTATCGTCCAGACGGGATTGGATGAAGTTCTCCAGCATTCCCGGCCGCAACCTACCCGGACTAACGCCATG
>CAXSFF010000255.1:0-5619 GCA_964236035.1 uncultured Acetobacteraceae bacterium | reverse complement strand
CAGCTCCTTGAGCCCGATCATGTGGGCCAGGGTGCCGCCGATGTTGCCGGCGCCGATGAGTGCGATCTTGTTGCGTGCCATGGGTGGATGCGTCCTTCCGGGCCGGTAAATGAGATGCCGCCGAAACGACGGCGCCAACCGGGCGATCGGCCACCCGGAGGCGGGTTTTAGCTAACCCATCCGTGATAAGGCGGCAAGTTCAGGTAAGGTGCGGCAGGCCGAGCCAGACCTCGCTCTGCATCTCCTCCAGCCGCGAGGCGGTGCGCTCGAACGCCTGCGCGCCCTCGCCGCGCTGGTACAGCTGGTCCGGCTGGGCATCGGCGGAGGCGACCAGCTTGACCCGGTGCTCATACAAGGCATCGACCAGGGTGATGAAGCGGCGCGCCTTGTCGTAGTTCTCCGGGCCGAGCCGCGGCACCCCGTCCAGCACCAGCGCCTGGTAGTGGGTGGCCAGCGCCAGGTAGTCGCCGGGTCCGAGCGCCTCGCCGCACAGCGCGTTGAAGTCGAACCGCGCCACGGCGTCTGTCGCCAGCGGCACGCGCAGGGTGCGGCCCTGCACCATCAGCCGCTCCGCCCGCGGCTTGGCGCCGTCGGTCAGCTTGGCGAACGCCTCGTCGAGCGCCATGTCGGCGCGCGAGTTGGCGGGGACGTGCCAGGTCGCCGAGCCGCGCAGCCGCTGCCGCCGGAAGTCGCGGCCGCCGTCCAGCACCAGCACGTCGAGGTGCTGCTTTAGGATGGCGATGAACGGCAGGAACGCGTCGCGCCCCGGCCTGCCGCGGAACAGGTCGTCGGGCGCCGTGTTGGAGGTGGCGACCACCACCACGCCGCGGTCGAACAGCCCCTGGAACAGCCGGCCGAGGATCATGGCGTCGGCGATGTCGTTGACCTGGAACTCGTCGAAGCACAGCAGGGCGGCGTCCGCGGCGATGGCGTCGGCCAAGGGCGGCACGGGGTCGGCGACGTTGGGGTGGTCCCGCTTGTAGGCGAACACCTGGGCGTGGATGTCCTGCATGAAGGCGTGGAAGTGGATGCGGCGCTTGCGCGGCACGTCGGCCTGGTCGAAAAACAGGTCCATCAGCATGGACTTGCCGCGTCCGACGGCGCCGACCAGGTACAGCCCGTTCGGCCCGGCGGGCGCCTCGTCCGCCGGGCGGTGGCGGCGCAGGCGGCCGATGAAGCCGCTGGGCTGCGGCTGCGGCGTCGGGTCATAGCCGCGCAGCTTGGCCCACAGGTCCTGCAGGCGCTCGGCGACGACCGCCTGCGACGGATCGGTGGACAGCGCCTGGCTGGCGAGCATGGCGCGGTAGGCGTGCAGCGGGCCGGTTTTGGCGAGCCCTGGGAAGGGAGTGTCCATGAGCCGCGCGCATAGACTAAGGCGCGGGCAAGTTCAATCAAACGCGAGGGGCGACTCGAAGGGTGGCTTGCCCGTCCGGTTTGTACCTAGGATCAATCCAACGGAGGCGAAAGCTATGAAGACGTCAGGCAAAGTCATGCTGACCGTTACCGCTTTGGCATCCGCGAGCCTGGCCCAGGCGGCTCCGTTGCGCCCTATCCAGGCCACCTGCTTGGGGATGCCGAACGCCGTCTCCCGCGCGGCTGCCGAGGTCGGCGAACGCCGGATCACGGCAGGCGGATGCTGCGACGGCCAGCTGCGCTGCTCGCAATTCCTGGCGACGACGACCGCGGTGCGGCCACCGGTCAAGCATCGCAGCTGATACCAACGATATCTAACGTCGACCGCCGCACTTCCCCTCCTCCCACTGCGGGAAGAGGCCGGGAGGAGGGGTGGCCACAACACGCACCTCGTGCGTGGCCATCTCTCCCCCAGCCCCTCCCGCAGGGGGAGAGGAGAAGAGTCGGACACCGATGCCGTTGACATAAGCCGTGCTTGATCAGGCGCCAGCGTTCGCCGTAGACCCGCGCCATGGACCAAATCACCCAAATCGCGACTCCCGTGATCGACCTCGCCACCCTGGCCACGGTCCCGGTCGCCCGTGATCCGTTCCCCCACGTCGTGATGCCGTTCTTCGTGCCGAGCGGCCACTTGCCCGGCATCATCGCGGACCTGCCGCCGATGGCGAGCGGCGGCTCGTTCCCGCCCGAATCGTTGCGGCTCGGCCCCGCCGCCACGGCGCTGGTCGAGGCGCTGCAAGGCCCCGCCATGCGCGGCGCCATCGCGGGCAAGTTCGGCCTGGACCTGCGGGACGCACCGACCATGCTGACCCTGCGTGGCCGCACGCGGGAGAAGGACGGCCGCATCCACACCGATTCCACCGCCAAGCGCGTGACCATCCTGGTCTACCTGAACCCGCAGGCCGAAGCCTGGTCGCGGCAGGACGGCTGCCTGCGCCTGCTGCGCTCCGCCTCCGACCTGGAGGACTACGCGGTCGAGGTGCCGCCGGTGAACGGCACCCTGCTGGCGTTCCCGAACGGCCCGGCCACCTGGCATGGCCACCGCCAGTTCGTCGGCCAGCGCCATGCCATCCAGATGAACTACATGGCCGGCGACGCCAAGGCGCGCAGCGAGATGCGCCGGCACCGCTGGTCCGCGTTCAGCAAGCGCCTATTCGGCTGAAGGTCAAGTTCGGCTGAGGCTCAAAGGCGAGTGGTGGAGTTGAGGGGAATCGAACCCCTGACCTCCTCATTGCGAACGAGGCGCTCTACCAACTGAGCTACAACCCCGCCTTGAGGCGGCGGACAATGCTCAGACGGGCACCTGCAAGTCAAGCGCCCCCTGCTTGTTGCGTGCCCGTTGGGCCGCCGCTAGGTTCCGCCGCATCAAGGGGTTCCCGTCTTGCTGCAAATCATCTTCACCATCGCCGAAACCCTGCTGTTCTATTACGGCTGTGTGGTGATCCTGGCTGCCGTGGTCAGCAGCCTGATCTCCTTCGGCGTGCTCGACACCCGCAACCGCATCGTCTGGGCGATCTCCGATTTCCTGTACCGCTGCACCGAGCCGGCGCTGCGCCGCATCCGCCGGGTGATGCCGAACTTCGGCACCATCGATCTCAGCCCGATGATCCTGCTGCTGGGGATCTGGGTGCTGCAGGCGTTGCTGCCGCGGCTGTACTTTGCGCTCTACGGCAACCTGGCGCCGCTGTTCCTGGGCTGATGACGGCGCAAATCATCGACGGCAAGGCGCAAGCGGCGCGGCTGCGGGCCAGGGTGCAGGCGCGGGTCGCCACCCTGCCGTTCCAGCCCGGCCTCGCCGTGGTGCTGGTCGGCGACCACCCGGCGAGCGCCGTCTACGTCCGCAACAAGGACCGCGCCGCCACGGAGGCCGGTCTCGCCGTCCGCACCATCCGGATGCCGGCCGATACGGCGCAGGCGGCGCTGCTGACCGTCATCGCGGCCCTCAACGCCGACCCGGCAGTGGACGGCATCCTGGTGCAGCTGCCGTTGCCGCCGCAGCTCGACGCCGCCGCCGTGATCGCCGCCCTCGACCCGGCGAAGGATGTCGACGGCCTGACGCTCGCCAACGTCGGCAAGCTGGCGGAAGGCCTGCCCGTGCTCACGCTCGACCGCCCGAACGGCGTGGCGCTGGCGCCCTGCACGCCGCGCGGGGTGATGCAGCTGCTGGCCGAGGTGTACCCCGAACTGTCCGGCGCGATGGCGGTGGTGCTGGGGCGCTCGGCGCTGGTCGGGCGGCCGGTAGCCTCAATGCTGCTGGCGGCCAATGCCACCGTCACGGTCGCCCACTCCCGTACCCGTGACATCGCCGCTGAATGCCGCCGGGCCGACGTGCTGGTGGCAGCGGTCGGCCGGGCGGAAATGGTGCGCGGCGACTGGATCAAGCTGGACGCCATCGTGATCGATGTCGGCATCAACCGAACCACCGACGGACGGCTGGTTGGCGACGTGGACTACGCGGGATGCCTCGGACGGGCCAGGGCGATCACTCCCGTTCCAGGCGGCGTCGGCCCGATGACGATCGCCTGCCTGCTGGAGAACACGGTCTGCGCCGCGATCAGCCGCCGCTAGAAGTCGGTGCAGCGGCCCTTCTGTTCCCAATCGCCGTAACGGGTCGGCTCGGGGCCAGCGGGGCCGCCGATTTCCTTCGGCAGCTTTGGGGCCGGCGGCTTGGCCTTGGGGTCCGGCGTGGCCGGCTCGTCATGGTTTTCCATACAGCCCATCTGGGAAGCACCCGTCACCGGGTCAACTCGGCGATGCGGCTGGTTTCGCTCTCGTCGAGCGGAACGGGTCCGGCTGGCGTCCTGTGGCGGCCGAGCAGCACGGCCCCGACGCCAGCCGACAGGGCGAGCAACGGCGACAGCCACAGCACCGCCGTGACCCAGGTGAACGGTGGCCGCAGGCGCACGAAATCGCCGTAGCGCGCCACCATCCACGCCGTGACCTGGCTGTCGCTGTCGCCGGCGCCGACCCGCTGCCGCACGATTGCGCGCAGGTCGCGGGCCAGGTCGGCGCCGGAATCCTCGATGCTCTCGTTCTGGCACACCAGGCACCGCAGTTGCCGGCCGATCGCCTCGGCGCGGTCCTCTTGCACCGCGTTGGGCAGCATCTCCGCCGGGTCGCTGATGGCGTGGGCGGGCAGCGCCGCCGCCAGCACCACGGCGATCGCCAGGGCGCGCATCGCCCTCATGCCAGCGCGCGCAGGGCCGGCTCCAGCCGTGTCTTGATGGTTTCGGCGTCGAGCGGGCCAGCCCAGTGCCAGCGCACCATGCCGGCGCCATCGATCAGGAAGCTCTCGGGCACGCCCGACACGCCCCAGTCGATCGCCACCCGGCCCGGCGTGTCGCGCGCGATGCGGGCGTAGGGGTCGCCGTGCGAGGCGATGAACTGCGCGGCCTTGTCGGCGCCGTCCTTGTAGGCGATCGCCCAGATCGGCAGCCCGGCGGCGGCCAGCGCCATCAGGCTGGGATGCTCCTGCACGCAGGGCACGCACCAGGACGCGAAGAAGTTCACCAACAGCGGCCGTCCGGAGGCCAGGTCGGCGCTGGAGAAGCCCCGCCCCGGCGCCTGGCCTGGCAGCTCAAACGCCGGTGCGCGCTGGCCGACGATCGGGCTTGGCACCCCGCGCGGGTCGAAGGTGCCCGCCTCCATGCCGCGCAGCATCGCCCAGAACCCGGCCCCCACGACCGCCGCCCCCGCCAGCGGCGCCAGCAACAGCATGCGCCGCCGGTCGATCACGCCGGCACCGCCACGCTCCGCCGCGCCGGTGCGCCGACGCGCAGGCGGCGGTCCGCCAGCGACAGGAAGCCGCCGCCGGCCATGACCAGGCCGCCGAGCCAGATCCACGGCGCCAGCGGGTTGTAGTGGAACCGCATCACGGCGGCGCCGTCGCGCTCCTCGCCCAGCACGGCGTAGGTGTCGGCGAACCCGTCCGTGTGGATGGCGGCCTCCGTGGTGGTTACGCGCTGCACGGGGAAGGTGCGGCGCGACGGGTGCATCACCAAGTCGGACCCACCCGGGCGGACCACGCGCAGGTTGGCGAAGCGTTCGGAGTAGTTCTCGCCCAGCCCGTTGGTCAGCGAGTCGAGGTGCCATTGCAGGCCGGCCGCCTCGATGGTCTCGCCCGGGCGCATCAGCACGACGCGCTGGCTGGCCAGCGACATGCCGGCGATTCCGGCGACGGTGATGCCCATGCCCGCATGGGCGAGC
>CAXSFF010000254.1:0-5626 GCA_964236035.1 uncultured Acetobacteraceae bacterium | reverse complement strand
CGTCGCAGCCGCGCCATGGACTGAAACGGTCAGAGCGTAGGGCGGTTGGTATTACATCCTTACCTGTCATTGCGAGGAGCGCTTGCAACGAAGCAACCCAGGGCCGCACGGCAAACGATCGTCGCGCGGCCCTGGATTGCCACGCCGCCAAGCGGCGGCTCGCAGTGACAGACGCTTATCAGAACATCACCTCCTCCAGCGCCATCATCGAGCCCTTGCCGGCCTTGATGCCCTGGTACAGCGCCCCGGTTTGGGGCAGCAACCGCTCCATGTAGAACTGCGCCGTGGTCAGCTTGGCCTGGTAGAACCGCGCGTCGCCGTTCGCGGTCGGCAGCTTCCGCACCGCGACCTGCGCCGAGCGCGCCCACATGAATCCCAGCGCCACCAGGCCGAACAGCCGCAAATAGTCCGCCGCCGCCGCACCGATCTCCTCCGGGTCGCGCAGCCCGGCTGCGCCCACGTGCGCGGTCGCCAGCTGCAACGCGCCGAACGCCCGCTCCAGCGCCTTCACCATCGGCCCTAGCTGCGCGTGGTCCTTGTTGGCCTCGATGAACGCGGCGACGGGGTGGAAGAAGCTGCGCAGCGAGCGGCCCATGTGCGCCGGCAGCTTGCGGCCGACCAAGTCCATCGCCTGCACGCCGTTGGTGCCCTCGTAGATCATGCTGATGCGGGCGTCGCGGACGTACTGCTCCATGCCGTGGTCGCGGATATAGCCGTGGCCGCCATAGACCTGCATGCCGAGGCTGGTCATCTCGAAGCCAAGGTCGCTGAACAGCGCCTTCACCAGCGGCGTCATCAGCGCGGTGAAGTCCTCGGCGTCGCGGCGGGCCGCCGGGTCGGGCGAGCGGTGTGCCTCGTCCAGTTGCCGCGCCACCCAGCCGCCGAGCGCGCGGCAGCCTTCGGTGTAGGCGCGGATGGTCATCAGCATGCGGCGCACGTCCGGGTGCACGATGATCGGGTCGGCCTGCTGCCCAGGGGACTTCGCCCCCGTCAGCGAGCGGCCCTGGATGCGGTCCTTGGCGTAGAACACGGCGCCCTGGTAGCTCGCCTCCGCGGCGCCGAGGCCCTGGATGCCGACCGACAGGCGCTCGCTGTTCATCATGGTGAACATCGCCTTCATGCCGCGGTTGGGCTCGCCGACCAGCCAGCCGGTGGCCTCGTCGAAGCTGATCTGGCAGGTCGCAGACGCCTTGATGCCCATCTTGTGCTCGATGGACGTGCAGGCGACGTCGTTGCGCGCGCCTGCTTCGCCTTGCGCATTCGGCAGGAACTTCGGCACCAGGAACAGGCTGATGCCCTTGATCCCCGCCGGCGCGTCCGGCAGGCGGGCGAGCACCAGGTGGATGATGTTGTCGGTGAGGTCATGCTCGCCGGCGGAGATGAAGATCTTGTTGCCGGTCAGGCGGTAGCTGCCGTCCGGCTGCGGCGCCGCCTTGGTGCGCAGCATGCCGAGATCGGTGCCGCAATGCGCCTCCGTCAGGCACATCGTGCCAGCCCAGGTGCCGTCCACCATCTTGTGCAGGTAGGTCTGCTTCAGTTCCTCGCTGCCGTGGTCCAGGATTGCCTGGTAGGCGCCGTGGGTCAGGCCGGGGTACAGGCCGAACGAGGTGTTGGTAGCCGAGATCATCTCCTCGACCTGCTTGTTGACGCTTTCCGGCAGGCCCTGGCCGCCGAACTCCGGCACGGCGGCGATGGCGCTCCAGCCGGCTTCGCAGAACTGGCGATAGGCCTGCTTGAACCCGGCCGGCGTGCGGACGATGCCGTTCTCGTAGGTGCAGCCTTCCTCGTCGCCGCTGGCGTTGATCGGCAGCAGCACGTTGGCGGCGAACTTGCCGGCCTCCTCCAGGATGCTGTCGATCAGCTCGGGGCTGACCTCCTCCAGCCCTGGCAAGGCGCTCAGCGTCGCGGAATCATGCAGTTCATGCAGCACGAACTGCATGTCGCGGATCGGGGCTTGGTAAACTTGCATGTTTTGTCTCCCAAATTGCTTCTCCCCTCCCCTTGCGGGAGGGGTTGGGGGGAGGGGTGCCACAACGTAGGTGGTTGGCGTGGCCACCCCTCCTCCCGGCATCCTCCCGCAAGGGGAGGAGGTGCAGGCTAGTTCCGCAACGGCTTGCCGGTCTCCAGCGTGTGCTCGATGCGGGCCAGCGTCGCCGGCAGCCGCGCCAGCCGCATGAAGGCGTGGCGCTCCAGGTTCAGCATCTGGTCCTCGGTGACGGCATCCATCAGGTCAGCCGGGCCGCCGCTCAGCACGTCCGCCAACGCCGTCGACACCACCACGTCATGGTCGGTGGCGAGGCCGCGCTTATGGTACCCCTCAGCCGCCATCCGCATCCCCAACGCCCCCGACGCACCCGGCAGGCGCAGCTCCACTGGACGCGGCGGGATATAGCCGTCGACCAGCCGCAGCGCCGCCGCCTTGGCATCCGCCAGCAGGCGGTCGCGGTTCATCGTGATCCCGTCGGTCGGGCGCAGGAACAGCAACTCCCGCGCCTGCGCCGCCGATTTCGACGTGGTGGCCGTGCTCACCATCTCGAACACCTTGCTCGGCACGGGCATCGGGCCGTGCGGCAACTGGCCGAACACGGTCCACCGGGCCAGCATCTCCTTGCAGCCGCCCCAGGCCGGCACCACGCCGACGCCGCACTCCACCAGGCCGATGTAGCTTTCCGCATGCGCCTGCACCGCGTCAGAATGCAGCAGGATTTCGCAGCCGCCGCCCAGCGCCATGCCCGCCGGCGCCGACACCACGGGGAACGGCGCGTATTTCAGCGCCTTGTAGGCCTGCTGCCCGGCCACGACCGCACGGTCGATCTCGCCCCAGGCCGCGATGTTGGCGGCGAACAGCGCCGTGCCGAGATTGGCGCCCAGCGAGAAGTTGGTCCCCTCGTTATAGATCACCAACGCCTTGTAACTCTCCTGCACCAGCGCGACGGTCTTGCCGAGCAGGTCCAGCACCGCCTCGTCCAGCGTGTTGGACTTGCCCGTGAACTCAAAGCACAGCGCGCCGTCGCCGATGTCCCACACCGCGGCGGAGGCGTTCTTCAGCACCGGCTTGGCGGCGAGCTTGACGTCCTCCAGCAACAGCACGCCATCGGCCCGCCTGACATCCTGGTATTCGCCGCCAAGCGTCAGGTATTGCCGCCTCCCCGCCTCGACCCGGTAGAACGGCCGTCCGGCGGCAACCTCCAGGATACGCGGCACGGCGATCCCGGCATCTTGCAGCCGCGCGGCGAACCAAGCGGCGCCGAGCTTGTCGATCAGCTCGAACGGCCCCCACTTCCAGGCGTAGCCGAGCTTCATCGCGTCATCGACATCCACCAGCGCGCCGGCTGCCTCCGGCACCACGGACGCGGCGTAGGCCAGCGTCTTGCCCATCACTGCCCAGGCGTAGCGTCCAATCCTGGTCAGCGCATCCAGCAGCTTCTTCAGGTCGCGCGCAGCCGCGGCGATCTCCGGCAGGTCCGGCGCGCGTTCGGCGCGGTATTCGCCGGTGGCGAGGTCGATCACCTGCTTCTGCCGGGTCTTGCGGTCGAACAGGTAGAACCCGCCCTTGCCCTTGCGGCCGGTATAGCCGTCGGCGATCATGCGGGTGAACAGCGGGATTTCACGGTTGACCTGTTGGAACGCATCATCCGGTGCCAGCGTGCGGGCCAGGCTGGCGTTGATGTGCGGCATCAGGTCGAGGCCGACCAGGTCCAGCAATGCGAACACGCTGGTCTTCGGGATGCCGAACGGGCGGCCGATCACCGCGTCGACCTCCTCGACGGTCACGCCGGCGTCCAGCGCCTCCACGATGGCGACCTGCAACCAATAGTTGCCGACGCGGTTGGCGATGAAGCCAGGGGCGTCGTTGCAATGCACGATGGACTTGCCCAGCGTCACGTCGGCGAACCGCGCCACGGCGGCGACGGTCGCCGGGTCGCTGTCGGGGCCGGCCACCACCTCCAGCAGCCGCATGTAGCGGGGCGGGTTGAAGAAGTGGGTGATCATGAAATCGCGCCGGAACGCCTCGCCCAAACCCTCGGTAAGGTCGCGCAGCGGGATGGTGCTGGTGTTGGAGGACACCGCGCTGCCCGGGCGGCGCACCGCCTCCAGCTTCTCATATAAGGCGCGCTTCACGTCCAGCCGTTCGACGATCACCTCGATGATCCAGTCGCAGTCGGCCAGCTTGCCGAGGTCGTCCTCGATGTTGCCCGTTTCCACCAGGCGGGCGGCGCGCGGGCTCATGAACGCCGCCGGCTCCGTCTTCAGCATCTTTGCGACCGCGCCCTCCGCCACCGCGCTGCGGTTGTTGGCGCCCGGCGGCACGATATCCAGCAGCACCACCGGCAACCCGGCATTGGCGACCTGGGCGGCGATCCCTGCCCCCATCACCCCGGCGCCGATGACGCCGACCTTGCCGATCTCCAGCGCCATCACACCCGCTCCAGCACCGTGGCGATGCCCTGGCCGCCGCCGATGCACTGGGTCGCCAGCGCGTAGCGGCCGCCGGTGCGGGCCAGCAGGCTCGCCGCCTTGCCGACGATGCGCGCCCCCGTGGCGCCGAGCGGATGCCCCAGCGCGATCGCGCCGCCGTCGATGTTCAGCGTCTCCTCCCGCACGCCGATGTCGCGTGCGCTGGCCAGCGCCTGCGACGAGAACGCCTCGTTCAGCTCCACCACGTCGACCGCGCCGATGTCGATCCCGGCGCGGCGCAGCGCCTTGCGGGTGGCGTTGATCGGCCCTACGCCCATGATCTCCGGCCCGCAACCCGCCACCGACACGCTGCGCACCCGGGCCAACGGCGTCAGGCCATGGCGCTCGGCGTAGCTGGCGCTGGTGACCAGCACGGCGGCGCAGCCATCAGTCAGCGGCGACGACGTGCCGGCCGTCACCGAGCCCTCCTTGTCGAACGCCGGCTTCAGAGCGGCAAGCACCTCGGGCGTGGTCTCCGGCCGGATGCAGCCGTCGTGCTCCACCACGGTGCGGCCGTCGCGGATGGCGACGATCTCGGCGTCGAACCGCCCGGCGGCCTGGGCGGCGGCGGCCTTCTGGTGGCTGCGGGCGGCGAACGCCTCCTGCTCGCCGCGGCTGACCTGCCACTGGCGCGCGACGTTCTCCGCCGTGTCGCCCATGCCCATGTAGGCGCCGGGCTGCTTCTGGTTCAGCACGGTGTTCAGCAACGGGTTGTAGCCGCCCATCGGCACCCGGCTCATGCTCTCCACCCCGGCGCAGATGAACACCTCGCCCGCGCCCATGGCGATGGCGCCGGCGGCGATGTGCACCGACTGCATCGACGAGCCGCAGAAGCGGTTGACCGTCATCCCCGCCACCGAGATCGGCAGGTCCGCCAGCAGCCCGATCAGGCGGGCCACGTTCATGCCCTGCTCGCCCTCCGGGAAGGCGCAGCCCATGATGATGTCCTCGATGTCCTCGGGCTTCACACCCGTGCGCGCGATGAGCTCGCGGACCACCTGCGCCGCCAGGTCGTCCGGGCGCACGCGGGCGAGGCCGCCCTTGCGGGCCGGCGTGAACGGCGACCGGGCATAGCCGGCGATGATGGCAGTTTCCATGACGCGTTCCCTCAGCTTGTTGTGTGGACCAGGCGTTCCGTGGTCTGGCGCTGGATCTCCGCCAGTTCGTC
>CAXSFF010000253.1:0-5638 GCA_964236035.1 uncultured Acetobacteraceae bacterium | reverse complement strand
AGCCGGTCCAGCTTGGCGACCAGCAGCGCCGCCCGCCGGGTGCGGCAGCACGCCAAGTAGGGCGAATCTGGCGCAGGTGGCTATCGCGGCGGGATCGTCAGGGCGTGGTCCAATGGGCTCGCTTCAACGAACTCCTCGCACGGCACCCGCTGCCTTCAGTCAAGGTCATCCACGGCTACGCCGCCGCGGGCAAATCTCTCTCGTGAAGAACCGGATGCGGGAAATCCGCACGTCCGGGTCTGTGAGGGGTGGGGGCGGCAACGTCCCCACCTACTCGGCAATGGGGGCTGGACACGTTTAGCGTACACCGTTGCAGAAACTCCCACGCATCCCCTATGAGCGATGCAGTTTCCTAGCGCGTCGAGATCCCAGATCACAGTATCAGCTCGTATCGGCTTGAAATAGCATCTTTTTATTTCCACACGCCAATTCCGCCTGTGATCATTGCGTGCTGCGAAGTGTCCAAGTGCCGCCATATCGGGTTGGCCATCGTCATAAATCACTCTGCCGCTTGACCAGGTGCTCGATCTCATCTGCGGTGCGCGCCATGTCGCAGGCTTTAGAACACCGTCGATCAAGTTATTCAGAAGTTCACCGTACCGATTTTATATGGTAACGAAAACGTGATTTGCAAAGAGATATAAACTGAGACATCTGAGATTTTATTGCGGATAATCATTTAAATACAGAATGGTTGGGCGGGAAATTCTGTCTCAGTGTCTAACCAAGAACACATTAGGCAACTTCAATAGTTTACAGACATCTTCGTAAACATAACTAGTTGAAAACTTTGGGTTTTATTCATTGTTTCTTCAGAAGAAACTAGAGTTATGTCCAGCAACTCTCTGATAAGTCACATAATGTTCTCGACCAGACACTCATAGGCGCAACATCATGCCTGGACCCAATCTTGCCGTTGAAGACGACATCCTTACGCGAGCTTATCTGCTGTGGGAGGCGGAGGGCAGGCAGGATAAAGACATTGAGTATTATTGGCATCGGGCACACGACTTAATTGAAGCCGAGACCCACTCGGCATATCTCTCGGTGCGGTCTCTGGAACACCGACACTAACGGCAGTCTTGCCTTATACGTAATGGGTTACAGTGGAGTCATGCCTGGACCCAAGCCCCAAGGTGATCGGGCTTTGACCCCGGCCGATCGGCTGGCTTGCGGTAGCGGGCCTGCCGATCGACGCAATCGGCCACAGCGCTGGCGTGATGCCGTGGCCGAGCTGCTTGAGCTGCAAGCTGATTACCAGCAGTGGCTTGATAGGCTGCCTGAAAGTCTGGTGGACACTCCCACGGCGGATGCGCTGCGAGTTGTCTGCGATCTTGACCTGTCTGGTTTGGAGATCGACCCACCGCGCGGCTCTGGACGCGACTGAGGGCTAGTTCATCCTGGGCGGTAGGGGGTTGCGAAAAACGCTCCAAAGTTACCGTACGGCCTTCCTAGCGTCTTTACGGGCCATGCTGTTGTCAGGGTTGGCAGAAGATGTGCCTCAGTTTGCCTTCCCTTCTTTTCTAGTCCTTTATTCGACCCGGGCCGGAGGCCAGGAGTCGATGCGGCGGGATGCCCTTCGTCCCGACGCCTCCTTGTGGTCGCGGCGCGCAGCGGAGGGCCAGGGCGGCGCCACTTGGCGCCGGGACCAGACCCGCACGTAGCCATGTGCAGCCGCCTTTCAGCGGTGAGCATGGCGAGCACGGGGAGGACGCACCCCTTGCCCGCAGTGAGCACCGTGGCACTTTCCTCTGCTCTCTCCTGCCGTTTCGCGCGCTTGCGCCTGCGAAGGATTCAAGGATTCTAAGGATTCTAAGGATTCAGGCTTTTTAAGCCGTTGATTTTACTGTAAAAAACACCTCCACCTATGACTGATGGGGTGCGGACCTATGACTGATGGGGTGCGGACCTATGACTGATGGGGTGCATGACTTATGACTTGGAAAGTAATCATAAGTCATGTTTAATGCTTATATGCCGAACCACTCACCTGCTAAGGATTTACCTGTTGGCCGCACCATGCGGGCGGCACATCAGGCTGCGCGCACCTTACCCAACATTGAGGTGGTCAAGGCCGGCGAGTTGGTTGAAGCACGGTTTGCCAAGGGGTCCTCGCCCTCGGCCGCCGCTCGCAAGATGTTGGCTCTGCTGATCCAAACGGCCGCCGGCGACGCCTGGAAGCCCGGACCGCACAATGTCCTCAAGCGGGAGCTGCGCGGCACCCACAACTCAAACGACCGCCTGAGCGACGCTTTCGACGAACTGCAAGGTACCCTGCTGCGGATCGGCACCATAGCGCCGGACGGACGCACGGCTGCCCTGGTCGCCCCCGTAGTGGCCTACCGCATTGAGCACTTGGAGGAGGATGACAAGGCGCGGGTGTGGTGGGAGTTTAGCGAGCCCGCCCGTCGCGCCATGCAGGGCAGCGACCACTATGCCGCCATGAATCGTGCCTCCCTACTCGCCTTTGAAAGCCGCTACAGCGTCACCCTGTATGAACGCGGCGCCCTGCTCGTCGGCCGGCGTGACCCGCGCTGGCGCGGCACGGTGGACGAGTTGCGAGAGGTCATGGGAGTGCCATCGGGACACTACCGAGTTTGGGCCGACATCCGGCGCAAGGTGGTGGAGCCGGCCTGTGCCGAGGTGAACCAGCTTGCCGACTTCGCCTGCGGCTGGAAGGTGGAGCAGGGGCCGCGCAACAAGGTGCTGGCCGTCGAACTCTGGTTCCGCGCCAAGGACCAAGCCGGGCGCTTGGCTGCGGCCCGCGAGTTGGACGAAACGCGCGATGGCCGTAAGGCCCGGCGCGATGGCCAGGCCGCGCCGATCCGGCTACAGCCTGACTTGGTGGAGGCCCTAGCCGCCCTGCGCGACGGACGCCTACCGCCCGGCGTCGCCGAATGACTCCCCGCTTTTTGCGAGAACCAAGGCCAGCGATGCTCTACCCATCAAGGACGGCCATCCATGCCGACTGTGCTCCGCACCCAGGGCTTCCGGCTTTATTTCTGGAGCCGCGAGCCGAACGAGCCGCCGCACGTCCACGTGGATCGGGACGGTGCCTCGGCCAAAGTGTGGCTACAACCGGTCATACTGGCGAGCAACGCAGGCTACCCGGCCCGCGAGCTGGGCGGCATCCTGACCCTGGTTCGCGACCGTCAATCCGAGTTGTTGGAGGCATGGCATGAGTTCTTCGGCACAGGCTGAGGGAGCTGATACTCGGGTCCTCAACGTCCTGGTCAGCGAGGACGAGCTGACGGTGGCTTTGATGGACGGGCGCACGATTACCGTGCCCCTGGCCTGGTATCCTCGCCTACTTGCTGGCACACCCGAGCAGCGGGCGTGCTGGGAGTTGGCCGGTGCCGGCTACGGCATCCACTGGCCGGAGTTGAACGAGGACCTGAACACGGAAGGGTTGCTGGCCGGGGCACGAGCACCGCGTGGATCGGCGTCGTGGCGCTCGCCGCTGCTTGAGTGATCGTTTATCTTCTACACCCTACATCGAAGGGTTTCAAAATCAAATCCTCCCGCGTTCTATGCGGCCTCTCAGTCGGACCTGATACGACGAATGCAGCTTGCTCGTCTGGGCGTACGAACCTACGTCCTGCGCACCATGTTCAGCGTCACTGAAGCCGAGGCCGCGGCGATCCGCACTGTGTTCGAGCGGGATGGCGAGCTGTCCGCCGCCATCGAACTGCGCCGTATATTCCCGGGGATTACCGACAACGCCCAAGCGCGGATGTGCGCCCGGACCATTGCCGGGTGGGGGCCGCTGCCTGAGGCGCCCAGTCCGGTGACGCGGCTGCGCCCTGGTAGGCAGCCTAGGCGCAAGTAAAACGTGCGACGCTAGGCCCATTTGGGGCTCCTTGAATACTGGCAATCCGAAGTCGAAGCGGACGCGGCGCCATCGGGCTGGTCCGCAACTTGCCGGCTACTCTGCGGCGACTGTAGACGAGTTTCTATAATGGTGATTATGGATTTTCTGTTGTAAATCTCTTGATAACGCCTTCCTTTTCGAGGAACTCATAATCTGCTTTTGATATTTCATGCTGCTCGCCAAAGTCCTTATATCCGTCGCTTGGATAAAAGGTGACGTAGAATGTTGAGTTTTCATCGTGAGAAGTTAGACGAAGCCGCGTTCCGCCGTTGGCTTTTAACTCATCTTTAAGGGTGGTGGGTTTGCCTCCAAAGGGTATTTCTTGATCAAGGCTCAACATCATTTTCCCCCGCCTATAATTACCGACGCTTAACAGGTTAAACATAGCCTGGAAATTGTCGCCTGGCTGACATTGTAGCTTCGGGCCACGCTGCGCTGTGTCTCGCCTTCCTCTATCCGCTGGCGGGCCTCACGCTGCTGGTGCGGGGTCAGGCTGGGCTTGCGGCCGAACCGCACGCCCTTCGCCCTGGCGTCGGCCCGGCCACGCGCGGTGCGGTCGGCAATGCGGCGGCGCTCAAGCTTCGCAGCCACCCCCAGCATGGCAAGCACCACCTCGGCAAAATCGCCGGTCGTATCCAGCACCGGTTCCGCCAAGGAACGCAGGCCGGCGCCGGCCTGCTGAATGTCGCGGGCGATCATCAGAAGATCGGTCGTGTCGCGTGAAAGGCGGTCAACCGCCGTTATCATCACCACGTCGCCGGAGGTGAGATCCTTCATCAACTTCTTAAGCTGGGGGCGCTCGGCCGTCGCGCCGCTGACCTTCTCCCGAAAGATGGTGGCGCATCCGGCTGCCTTTAGCTGGGTCACCTGGTTGGTGAGGTCCTGGGCATCTGTCGAGACGCGGGCATAGCCGTAAATGGTGCCTTCATTCTGCATCAGAATTTCGTATCAGAAAACAGGCGCGTTTTCAACGTTCTAAGTTTGATGCAAAAGTCTTGAATTGTGCACTCATGGCTAATGCCGCCGATCCGTCGATGCCACTTGGTGTGCGTAGGATTTGCCGCTTGTAAACGATCCTCAGCGTCAGTTGGACAGGCACAGTTGAATTATTGTCGCTTGGACCGTCAATAATTGTCGTAGTCCATCCAATTCAAATCGCTCGCGAAAGTCCAGCCACATTCTGTAGGTTCACGCCAGCAATAACCCAATGGAGCCTCGGATGAGCGGAGTGCATAGCGGGCGCAAGCCAGGTCGGCCGATCGGCACTGGTGCCTACCAAGCTACGGATTTGCTCCTGCTACAGCAGGTGGCCGATTTAAAATTGGCGAAAACCACAATGACGACAACGGCTCTTATCAAGCAGGTAGTTACCTCTAATGATACGGGGGGCATCCGACGCTTGCAGCGCAAATTCAAGGCGGATGCACCGGCTTTGATGGTCGAGGCACAGGCGCGTAGACGCGTCCGTATGGAAGCCCAATTTGTGGCCATGTATACCGCAGCAGTCGAGTTCATTCATGGAGTGCAGCGAAAGGCCGAAACCTTTTCCAGGTCGCCAGATGGGCAGCAGCTTATTGAAGGGGTTCGCCACTTCAATCAAGTACTGCGACATGCCGTTATCGCGCCACAATTGCAGCCTTGGTTAAGGCTGGTGAGTACCCTTCAATCCGAGCCTACCGCCCAGAAAATAACTTGCGATTCTCTGGTGCAGAAATCTGATTCTTTGCACCAGACAGTTCCCATTCACATAATGGGTATTAGCGGCCC
>CAXSFF010000252.1:0-5638 GCA_964236035.1 uncultured Acetobacteraceae bacterium | reverse complement strand
GCCCCTGGGCAGAAGCCGGAAGCGTGCTGGCCATCCGAAGTTGCCGAGGTCATCCTGGCAGGTTGGCTCGAGTGCGTGCGGGAGTGCCGCCCCGTCCAGTATCGCTACACGGTGAACCGAGTTGGCAAGCCGCTTGACTGGGACGTTTCTGTCACCCCCGTCGTCGACGAGAGCGGGCGGGTCTGCCGTCTGGTCGGCGTCGGGCGAGACGTCACCGAAACGCGCCGTGCGGAGAAGGTGCTGTGCGAAAGCGAGGCGCGCTACCGTCTGCTCGCGGACAGCACGAGCGACGTCATTACCTGCCTGGACTTAGAGTTCCGGCGCACTTATGCCTCGCCGGCCTGCCGTGCCGTGTTCGGCTACGAACCTGGCGAGATGCTCGGTGGCACGCCAGTTGCCATCATGCACCCTGACGACGCCGGAGCAGTGTACGAGTTGCTGCGCTCGCTTGTTGGTGGAGTGGCAGAGCGGGCCACGGCCACTTTTCGCGCCAAGCACAAACATGGACACTGGGTTTGGACCGAGGCGACAATCAGCCTGGTGCGCGATGGCGCCACGGGCAGTCCTGAGTCCCTTGTCTGCGCGTTGCGCGACATCTCCGAGCGTCACGCGCAAGCCGATGAGATGCGGATCGCCAACTCGGAACTGGAGCGCCTGGCGCGGCATCTGGCGCGAGCGCGCGATCAGGCTGAGCAGGGCAGCCGAGCGAAGTCGCGTTTCCTGGCCGGGATGAGCCACGAATTGCGCACACCTTTGAACGGCATCCTGGGCTACACACAGCTGCTGCGCCTCGAAGGCGGACTGAACGCCACCCAGGAGGAGCGCCTAGATGCCATGCTAGGTGCTGGGCAGCACCTGCTCGAAATGATCAATCGCGTGCTTGACTTGTCCGAAGTCGAGGCCGGGCGCACCGAGATGCGGGCAATTGAAACCGACCTCCGCCAGGTCGCGCGCGCGTGCCTCGAACTGGTCCAACCTGCGGCCGGAGCCAAGGGCCTGGTCCTGCGCCTGGATGCGGCGGCGAGTGCGCCGCGGATGCTGACCACGGACCCGACCCGGCTGCGGCAGGTATTGCTGAACCTGCTTGGCAACGCAGTGAAGTTTACTACACGTGGCACCGTGGATCTGCATCTACGCACCGCGGCGGACGGCGCCGTGTTGCGGATTGAGGTCGCGGACACCGGACCCGGCATACAGGCTGGACAGCAGCAGCGCCTGTTCCAGGACTTCGAGCGGCTCAATGCTGAGGCTACCAGCACAATCGAGGGTGCGGGGTTGGGCCTCGCCCTTTCGTCCCGGATCGCGGCGATGATGGGCGGGCGTCTCGGCTACGCAGATAATCCAGGAGGCGGCAGCGTTTTCTGGCTCGAGTTACCGCTGGCGGCAGGTGCAGGCACCACGACTGGACTAGTTCTGGAAATGGCCTTTGCCCCCGTCCTCCCGGACGCACGACCGGCGTCGCCCCCGGCGCGTCCCTTGCACGTGCTGGTGGTGGACGACGTGGCGATGAACCGGGACATCGCCGGGTCCTTTCTGCGCGCGGGTGGCCACGATGTGGTCTGCTTGGACGGTGGGATCGCAGCGGTCGAGGCAGCGGGATCTGGCGACTTCGACGTCATCCTTATGGACGTGCGCATGCCCGAGGTGGACGGATTGGAAGCTGCGCGACGCATCCGCGCCCTGCCCGGCTCGCGCGGCCTGGTGCCGATTGTGGCGCTTACTGCACAAGCCTTCACTGAACAGGTGGCGGAGTGCCGCGCGGCTGGCATGGACGACCATCTAGCCAAGCCATTTACCCCTGAGGCGTTGCTGGCGGTGGTCACTCATGCCGCTACGGCGAGAGAAGCAGGTGACGAGGCAGATATGGCGGCGCGCGACGTGGTGTCCATGCCAGCCACCCCGCCAACCCCTCCTGCGTTCAATGCGGAGGTGGCGATCCTCGACAATGCCGTATTCGAGCGCACCGCGGCCTTTCTAATACCTGAGGCGGTTGCCGCTTGCCTGCGGACCATAGGGGAACGCTGCGAAACCCTTCTGTACGCGTTGCGGACACCGGGCGCGCTCGCTGGCAAAGGACCCGAACTAGCCGCGGCGGCGCATGTGCTGGCAGGGAGTGCCGGCATGTTCGGCTTCGAGCGCCTTGCCACGACCGCGCGTCATTTCGAGTTCGCTGTCCAGTCCGGAGCGCCAGGTGCACAGACCGTTGCAGATGGCTTCGCACTCACAATTGAGGCTTCGCTCCAAAACATTTCCAGCCGCCAACAGGCCGTCGTCGCGGCCGCGCCTACATCGAAGCAGAGCAGCGCCACCGACAGTCTTGCGGCCGTCGGCAGGTGACCGGGCGCAGGTGCTTAGCCGTTCATAATGTATATTCACCAAAGATGGTTCGTATTCCGCCAGCCGGAATGAGAAAGCATGCCGCATGGAAACCCGCATACTCCTTGTCGAAGACGATCATCTCCAGCAAATCGTGCTGACTGCTGCGCTTGCGGCGGACGGGCACGTTGTCGAAACCTGCTCTGACGGCCTTGATGCCGTGTGGCGAATCCAAAAGGGCCGGTTCGACGTCGTGCTCATGGACTACCAGTTGCCGGAGATCGACGGTCTGGCCACGGCGCGGCTAATCCACGATCTCATGGGCGAGATGGCCCGCCCGCGGCTGGTCGCGCTCACGGCCATGCCGGATAACGTGAACGGCCGGGAGTTACTGACAGAGCGAGCATTCGATGAGGTTGTCGCAAAACCCGTGGACCTGTCGGAGCTGCGTGCCGTCGTCACCCGCCATCTTCGGTCCGCACCAAATGAAGAAGCGCGGAAGGCGGCGGAGTTCAAGCTGTTCATGAAAGAATGGGAGGAGTTCGATGCTGCTCCTAAGCGGCCAGAACCTGCCCAGGGTAAGCCGGCAGCGCTCGCTCGCGTGCTCGTGGTTGAGGATGACACGGTGCAGCAAATCGTCCTGAGGGCCATGCTGGAACATCAGGGGTATGACGTCGAAACCGCGTCCGATGGCCTCAGCGCCGTGCGGATGATGCGCGAAGAAGGCTACGACCTTGCCCTGATCGACTATGAGTTGCCGGAGATTGACGGCCTGGCCACCGCGAGGCTGATCGGCAATCTCCTCAGCGAGGCGGCACGCCCGCGCCTGGTTGCGCTTACCGCAAGATCGGAACGCCTGTTGGGCCGAGCGCTGCCCTTCAGTATGTTCGACGAGGTTGTGGGCAAGCTGGAAGGCTTGCCGGCAGTGGTCGCTGCTATCAACCGGCAACTGCGGTCAGCGCCCAATCACACGGCTCGGTGTGCGGCCCAGGGTGCAGCTTAGCAGACTTGACCGGCGGCTGCCGCACGTCGAAACGTTGACCGTCGCGCGCTTCCATGTGCGCCCGCGCGATCACGCCGTTGCCGTAAGGTGCTGGCAACACGAGCCAGGCAATGGGTTTTGGACGGTCATGGAGTGCTGCGACTTCAACTGGCGTCAGCACCGGCCCATGATCGTCCAGGCTGGTCACGACCCGGAGCCAAGCGTCTGCGCCTAATTTTCCTTTCTGGCGTCAGTGCCGGCCGTCGCCGCTGCCGACGCCTTCACCGTGGCGCCATCGGCCGCGCGTGCGTCGCGTCCAATGACTTCCACGCGGTTCCAGATGCTGCGCTCACGTTCGCGCACCTTGGCCCGCGCCTGCTTCACTTCGTCCATTGCCCTACCCTTAAAACAGCCAGCCGCTTCCCGCTCACAGGTACGGCTGGACCAACGTGAACCAGGAGATGATCGCCAGGATGCCAGCCGCGACACGGACCGGCACCGGGACGCGCCGCCGGCCATAATAACGCCAGGAGCTGGGCCGGGAAGGAGCCTGACGGCGCCGCCAGCCTGCCGCGGGCTGCATCGGCACGGAGCGCGCCAGGGGTGCCGGCGGCGGCCCGGAGGCGGGAAGGGAGCCGGCCACGGCCTCGACAACCCCCCGCGCCGTTGCAGCATCCACCCGGAACAGCTCACGGCGCTTCCGCACGCGATGGCTGCCCAGCATCCGATGCACCACCTGTTCCGCAGCGGCCATGTCGGACAGAGCTGGCTCAGGAAATCTGCACAGGCTTGATGAGTGGAGTTTCTGCCTGACGGCGGCCAGGATGGCTGCGGAACAGGGGAGACAATGAGCAAGCGACCACGCCGGAACCACACTCCGGCCTTCAAGGCGAAGGTGGCCTTAGCGGCCGTGAAGGACGAGAAGACGCTGGCCGAGTTGGCGCAGCAGTTCGACGTGCATCCGAACCAGATCACGTCCTGGAAAGGTCAGCTCCTGGAGGGGGCAGCCGGGGTATTTGGATCGGAGCCGAAGACGGACGCGGCGCCGGCCGTCGATGTGAGGACGCTGCATGCCAAGATTGGCGAGCTGACGTTGGCCAACGATTTTTTGTCCGGCGCGCTCGGCAAGGCCGGCCTTCTGAGCGCAAAGCGATGATCGACGGCGATCATGGGTTGTCGATTGCCAAACAGGCGAAGGCCCTCGGGATCAGCCGCGGCAGCGTCTACTATTCGCCCAGGGCGGTGTCGCCGGCCGACCTCGCGATCATGCGTCGGATGGACGAACTCCATCTCGACCTCCCCTTCGCCGGCAGCAGGATGCTGCGCGACCTGCTCAACCGGGAGGGGATCGAGGTCGGCCGCCGGCATGTCGCGACGCTGATGAAGCGGATGGGCATTGCAGCTCTTTACCGCAAGCCGAACACCTCGAAGCCGGAGCCTGGCCACAAGGTCTACCCATATTTGCTGCGCGGCGTGACGGTGGACCGCCCCGACCAGGCGTGGGCCATGGATTTCACCTACGTGCCCATGGCGCGGGGCTTCGTTTACCTGGCGGCCGTCGTGGACTGGTATTCTCGCCGGGTTCTGGCTTGGCGGCTGTCGATCACCATGGAGGCCGCGTTCTGCGTCGAGGCGCTCGAGGAGGCACTCGCCCGCCACGGCAAGCCGGACGTGTTCAACACCGATCAAGGATCGCAGTTCACCGGCCAGGATTTCACGGGCGTGCTGCTCAAGGCGGGGGTGGCCATCAGCATGGACGGGAAAGGGGCCTGGCGGGACAACGTGTTCGTTGAACGGCTTTGGCGATCGGTCAAGTATGAGGAGGTCTACCTCAGAGCCTACGACACGGTCGGCGAGGCCCGGGCCTCGATCGGCCGGTATCTGGCCTTCTACAATGGCCGGAGACCGCATTCAAGCCTTGACCGGAAAACGCCGGACCAGGCCTACTTCGACAGGCTGCCGCAGACCGCGGCGGCCTGAACCCGGCAAGGCTCCACTCAGAAACGCGTAGGATGCTGTTCAGACAAACGGAGCCACCTCACTTCGTCCCGGCAGAACTTACCGAAGTGGCGATATTGCTAAATTTAGTGTTGACCTTCGTGCCGAGGGTGGTGGCGCCAGCAATGACGACCATACCGATCAGAGCAGCTATCAAGGCGTACTCTATTGCCGTCACTCCATGCGCATCGCGCATCACCTGCACTGCCTTAAGGCGGAAAAAGAGATAGTGTAAGGCGCGCATGACTGTTCCTTTAGAATGCGTGAAACTTTACGATCGGCACTGCTTCTAGGCTCTGTTAGGGCTTGATCCAATCCATGGTGGCGGCGAGGCAGAGCACG
>CAXSFF010000251.1:0-5664 GCA_964236035.1 uncultured Acetobacteraceae bacterium | reverse complement strand
GGCGGTGGCGGCACAGGCGGACGGCATCCGCATCGCCTACATCGGTGCCTCGCACCCGCGGCCGAACTGGGCCGCGATCCTGGTGCGCGAGGACTCCGACATCCGCACGGCGGCCGACCTGAAGGGCCGCCGGGTCGGGCTGATCGAGGGCTCGTTCCAGACCTACTTCCTGCTCGCCGCGCTGGACAAGGTCGGCTTGACCTATGCGTCGATCGAACGCTCCGACCTGAAGCCTGGCCAATCGGCGCAGGCGCTGCGCGACGGCACGGTGGAGGCGTGGACGGCGATGGACCCGTACCTCACGGCGGCGCTGGCGGAACCGGGCCTGCGCAAGGTGATGGACTGCGACGGGGTGATCTCCAACCGCTCGGTGTTCTGGGTGCTGGAGGACGTGGTCGCCGCCGGCCCCGCCGTGGTGCAGACCGTGTTCGACGCCATCGCCGGCGCCGATGATTGGATCGCCGCCGACCACGCCCGCGCCGGCGCGCTGTTCGCCGCGGCGATCGGCAACGGCCTGTCGGTTGAAGAATGGACCCGCGGCATCGCGCGGCGCCGCTGGGGCATCCAGCACGCCGACGCCGCTCTGATCGCCGAGCAGCAGACGGAGGCCGACCTGCTGGCCAAGCACGGCATGTTGCCGCGCGCCATCGCCGTGGCCGACGCCGTGCTGCCGTTCCCGCTCGCCGGCGAGCGCCGCGCCGCCTGACTGGACACGCCCGCCGTGGCGGACGATGTTCGCCGGATCAGCAAAGCGGAGCGAACCATGGCCAGGATCATCGGCGGCATCGGCTCATCCCACGTCCCCACCATCGGCGTCGCCTTCGACAAGGGCCGCCAGGACACGCCGGCCTGGGCGCCGCTATTCAAAGGCTTCGAGCCGGCGTTCGATTGGCTGGCGGAGAAGAAGCCTGACGTGCTGGTCTTCTTCTACAACGACCACCTCAACGCGTTCTTCTACGACCTGTACCCGACCTTCGCGCTCGGCGTCGCCGACAAGTTCGAGGTCGCCGACGAAGGCGCCGGCAAGCGTCCGCTACCCGCCGTCAACGGCCACCCGGCGTTCGCCGCCCACCTGGCCGAGCAGCTGATCAACGACGAGTTCGACCTGGCCGTGTTCCAGGACAAGCCGCTCGACCACGGCGTGTTCTCGCCGCTGCCGCTGCTGTGGCCGCACAAGGACGGCTGGCCCGGCGCCGTGATCCCGATCGAGGTCAACGTCATCCAGTACCCCCTGCCGACGGCGATGCGCTGCTTCAAGCTGGGCCAGGCGATCCGCCGCGCCGTGGAGTCGTTCCCGGAGGACCTCACCGTCGCCATCGTCGGCACCGGCGGCCTGTCGCACCAGATTCACGGCGAGCGCACCGGCTATAACGACACCGAATGGGACAAGAGGTTCATCGAGCTGATCGAGCACGACCCGATGCAGCTCGCCCGCATGAAGCACGTCGACTTCATCCGCCTGGGCGGCGCCGAGAGCGTCGAGGTGATCATGTGGCTGGCCATGCGCGGCGCGCTCAGCGACGACATCACCAAGGTGCACGAGAACTACTACCTCGCCACCACCACGGCGATGACGGTGCTGGTGTTCGAGGAGAATGACGCCGCCCGCGCCACCGCCCCCCATGCGACAGGCAACCCGCAGCTAGAGGGCGTGGATGCGATCGGTGGCACCTATGCGTTCGACATCGCCACGGCGGTCGACAAGGTGCGGCTGAACCGCTTCTTCTGGAACATGCGCGAGCCCAGCCATCGCGCCGCGTTCAACGCCGACGAGGCCGCCGCCTGCGCCGGAGCCGGGCTGACGGAGGCGGAGACGACGCTGGTGCGCGGGCGCGACTGGCTCGGGCTGATCCGTGGCGGGGCCAATTTCTTCGTGCTGGAAAAGTTCGCCCGGCTGGTGGGGGAGACCAACCTCGAAGTGTACGCGTCGATGCGCGGCGAGACGTTCGACGAGTTCATGTTGACCCGCGCCGTGCCCGACGCGCGATAAGGCCGCCGCCTTGCGGCAGGTAACTTTCTGGCAATCAAATCCTGTCAGTCTGTCCGCGATGACAGGATCAACGCCAGTCGCAGGGCTGCATCACAGCCAACGGCACCACGTGCACGCTCATGAGGCGCATCATGGCGGCGCGTTCCACAAGCTGGTCGGCGCGGCGCATCACGCGCACGCGGCAGCTTCCGTCGCCCCCGCGGTGGGCCAGGCGCTGCGGACGGCGATGGCCAAGGAGGGCGTGCCCGCCTCGTGGGAGCACCCGCTGCTGTTCATCATGGATCGCGAGTCGAGCGGGCACGTGGGCGCCTCGAACTCCATGGACAGCGCGCGCGGCTTGTTTCAGCTCACCCAGGCCAGCTACCACCACAATCCGAGCGGCGCCGCCTCGTTCGGCAATGCGGTGGAGGAGGCGCAGGGCGGCATCCGCTACATCCAGAGCCGCTACCAATCCGCCGACCACGCGATGAAGTTCTGGCAGGCGCATGGCTGGTACTGAGCGCCCGCTGCGCGCAACCCGGTCGCGGTCCATGGACCGCCGGTCGATAGGCGTTGCGATGTCGCGCTTCCCCTGCATCGCCGTTCCCTGTGTCCGGCGGTTTGACCGCTTCGAGAAGCAGCCCGCCCGGGTCTTGTATGAAGCGACAGCGGTTGGCGGACCATCGTTGTCAACGACAATCGACGACGCTAGAGGCTGCGCATGGACATGCAAACCAAGCCCGCGATCCATCCTGTGATGCCGCGGCCACCTGCGAGGGACCGGCCATCGCCTGTCACCTCCGTCCGCGGCGATGACGGTCTCTCGCAGCGCCTGACGCTGCTGCTGAACCGGGTCGCCGGCGTGCTGGCCGAGGCGTCGTCCGGCTATTATCCCCTCCTTGGGTTGAGCATCCCTGCCGCCCGCGCGGTCATCATGCTCACAGTTCGGACGGGATTTCGACACATGGCAAGCAAACTGGCCGTCACGGCGTTGCTGGCGACGCTGATGGCTGCTGCCGGGGCAAATGCCTCGACCACCTATTACCTGACGTTCGTGCCGGTGTTCGGCTCGTTTCCTGGCGGCGGGACGTTGGTCGTCGAGACCAACGGACCGCCCGCCCAAGGTGAATATGGCGCATCCACCGGATTGACCGCCCTGACTATCCAGAATCAAAAGGCAGACTTCACGCTGGCTGACGACCCGGCCGCCATTGCCGTGTTCGACCGCGGCAAGCTGGTCAGCCTGAAATTTTCAGCACAGGTCGGCTCCGGGTCAGCGCAATCCGTGCTCAGGACATTTCCCGCCGACACGTTCCTCTTCAATCAGGGCATCGGCATCACGGCAGGATACATCATGACCTCATCGCGGCCCGGATCGGGCCTGCTATCGGCATTCGTGTTGGAAGCGATCATCCTCGCCCTGTTCACCGCCTTCCTCTGCGGGTTGCGGGCGGTGTTGCGTCGTCGCGGTCCTCCGCTCAAACCCAGTGCCGCGGCAGGGTAGGTCGCCAGCTGGCAAGACGGACGGAGCAGGCGCCACAGCCGGGACCGCTGTGCTTGCCATCCAACCGACGTTGCGGTAGTCCATTCGCCGCCATCGACCCGGCGCGCGGACGTAGCTCAGCTGGTAGAGCGTCAGATTTCCAATCTGAATGTCACGAGTTCGAACCTCGTCGTCCGCTCCAGTCCCGCATGCGGGACGCCGGCCGGCAGGAGTGCGAGAGCCGGGAATTGCTGACGGACATCAACCTGCGAAGCTACAGCCTGGAAGAGGTCGCGGCGGCGGCCAGGCATCTGGAAGACCTGGACGTATTCGTCGGCCAGCGCTCGCGCCTGCATCCCGGTCCTGGCTGGGAACTGGCCCTGCGCCTGGTCAGACGCGATCTGGAACTGGCGCAAGCCGAGCTGGCCAGCCGGGCAGCCAGTCGGCTCGATTCTCGAGCATGAACCCAGGGCAGGGGGCCTTGCCGGTCCTGCAGGCGCTGACCCAGGACGACGGCCTGCTGTTCGACCTGCGCTATGCCACCGCCGCCAACTGGACCGGCCGGCCGCTGTACGCCCGCAAGGTCGCGCTGCTGCATCCCGCCGCCCGCCTGGCGCTGCTCGCGGCGGCGGCGCAGGCGCGGGCGATCGGGCTGCGGCTGCTGGTGTTCGACGCGTTCCGTCCGCTGGAGGCGCAATGGGCGCTGTTCGAGGCAGCGCCCGATAAAAGCTTCGCCGCCGACCCGCGCGAGGGCGGCACCCACCCGCGCGGCATCGCCGTCGACCTCACGCTGGCGGGGCCGGACGGCGCGACGTTGGACATGGGCACGGATTTCGACGCCGTGACGCCGCTCTCGGCGCATGGCGCGCTGCCCTTGCCAGGCGCCGTGGTGCATAACCGCTGCCTGCTGCTCGGCTTGATGACGGCGTGCGGCTGGGCGCACTACCGGCCGGAATGGTGGCATTACCATCTGCCGGGCCACGACGGCCTGCCGGCGCTCTGGGCGGCCGACGTGCCCGGCGGACCGATGTAGCGCGATGAAATGCCATGCACGACGCGGCTGGCGCCTCATGGGCGTGGCGCTGGGCCTGCTCGCGGGATGTTCGGGACCGATGCCGGTCGGGCGGTTCGCCGGGTCGAATCCGGCCTTCGACCCCGTGCGGTTCTGGACCGGGCACGTGCAGTCCTGGGGCGTGCTGGAAGACCGCTCCGGGGCGCCGAGCGACATCGTGACCACCGACTGCCGTGGCGAGTCCGAGGGCGCCGACGGGCTGCACATGGTCCAACGGCTGACGCTCGGGGACGGCACCGTGCAGATGCGCGACTGGCACATGCGCCGGACCGGCCCGGCGACCGTTCAGGCCACCGCCAACGACATGGTGGGCGTGGCCGACGGCGTCGCGGCCGGCCGCGCCTTCCATTGGTCATGGACCCTGGCCACGAAACCCGGCAACCCGCTGTTCGATGTCACCATGGATCAGTGGATGTACCTGATGGACGATGGCGCCATGGTGAACCGGACCACTATCGGCAAGCTCGGCGTCACCTTGGCCGAGGTGACCGAGCAGTTCCAGCGCGCGCATTAGCGGCCGAGCCGCCAGTCCCAGGCGCCGGACCTGGTTTCGGGTCACGCGACCGCAACCCCACAGATTCGTGTTGGCGCTGGGGAAACACCCTGAATGACCAGCAACGATCACAACGCCAAGCCATGAGCCTACGCGGATATTTATATCGACTACGAAAATGTACAGCTTCGTATGAACTCACGCTATTGTATTGGGATCGAATCAAAAGAGTTTGCCTGACGCGCGGCAAGCGAGGATTTGCTTTCTTCACGGTTCTTGCGCACCAGGGTGGCCATCGGCCCGCAACTCAGCCAGCCATGCAAGGTAGAGTACTTAACCTATGATAGGACTATCGGATTTCCGCTACGTGGTCGCCGGCAGCGGCTTCTTCGGCGCCGTCGTGGCGGAACGCATCGCCAGCGTGCTGAACGAGCCGGTGATGGTGCTGGAACGCCGCAGCCACCTTGGCGGCAACTCGTTCTCCGAGGTCGATGCGCAGACGGGGATCGAGTACCACCGCTACGGCTCGCACCTGTTCCATACCTCCAGCGAGGAGGTTTGGGCCTACGTCAACCGGTTCTCCCGCTTCACCAACTACCGGCACCGGGTGTTCACACGGCATGACGGCCGCACCTTCACCATGCCGA
>CAXSFF010000250.1:0-5679 GCA_964236035.1 uncultured Acetobacteraceae bacterium | reverse complement strand
GGCCGGCTGGTGTTGTAGCTCCAGCAAGGGCCAGTTTCATAACCTGTTTCCTTTACGAATATCGCAAACTCCTCCCGTGTGACCGGGAAGCGTCCCAGGGCAAATGCCTTGGCGAACACAACCTTATGCTTCGGCTTGCTGTACGCCATAAATTTGATCGCACGTTGAAGATCACCGCCGCCGAACAGCCACAGCATACCCAACGGCCCGTTTCCGGGAGGCACCGTGGCAAGGTAGCGTTCGATTTCCTCGCTGGTCGACCCCATCATGAACTCGCCGGCTGGCACAACCAGCATCTCCGGGCAGTCCGCACAGTCTTTGAACGCTTTTGGATCAGGCATAGCCAGTATAAATGGGTGCGCGGTAGTCAAACCTTGCGCGTGCGCCTGGCTTATTAGCTTGGAGAGTCCAAAGCTCGCTAATACCTGCAAGACAACGAACATCATTATGGTTTGATGAAACAAGCACCGTCCAAGGCCAGGCGACCGGAGATTGCCGTGTGGCTCCTGGGTTGCCACGCCGCCAAGCGGCGGCTCGCGATGACGGCTGGTGGGCTGACGGGTCATCGGTCAGCAACATTTCTGGAAGACATCTGGAGGTCCCGCCCGGAGTCGCACCGGGCTACACGGATTTGCAGTCCGTTGCCTAGCTGCTCGGCCACGGGACCTCGGTCGGGGAGGCGGACCTAGCGCATCCCTCCCTGCCTCGCAAGGCTAATCCAGGTCGGCGCTCACCAGCCCAAGCCGCTGGAACAGCGCGATCAGCACCAGGTTCACGTTGAACTTGAAAGCGTCCGTTGCGCGCACTGCCGCCAGCACCCGCTCGACCGGCCACAACTCGAACCCGGCCACCTCGCCATCCTGCGGCACCGGCACGAAGCTGTCCGGCAACAGCAGGTCGTAGCAATGCAGCACATCGCGGCGCAGGCCCTCGGGGCGCTCCATCGCGTAGCGGATGGTGCCGCGGGGCAGGGCGGCCGCCACCAGGTCCGCGGGCAGCCCGGCTTCCTCCTGCGCCTCCTTCGCCAGCGTCTGCGCCGCGTCCAGCCCGGCGGGGATGCCGCCTGCCGCCAGGTGGTCGAGCTTGCCGGGGTCCAGCGGGCGGTCCGCCGCGCGCCGGGCCAGCCACAGATGCAGGCCGCCGCCCACCCGCACCAGGCCGTTGAGGTGCACGCCCTCGGCCATGATGCCGAGCACCGGCAAGGCGCCGCGGTCGACCTGGCTCAGCACGGGGCCGCCAAAATTGGCCCGCACGTCGAACATCTCGTGGCGTAGGCGGTATGTCCCGGACTGGGCCAGCGCCGAGGCCAACCCCGGCAGCGCCGCCGGGTCGTCGAGCACGACGGCGTCGTCCGCTTCGCGGCGCGCACCCAGGTCCAGCATGGCCCGGGCGATGTCCGGCCGCACCCAGCCGACCTGTTGCCCGTCCAGGCGGAACGGCAGCCGCCCGCCCGGCAGCACGGCGTTGTTGCAGGCGCGGATGTGGCGCGAGAGGCTCGGCATGGGCTGGGCTTAGCCCACGTGGCGCGCCGGGTCACGCCGCCACCTTTCCATCCCGGCCCTCCGGTGCCACATGGGCGTAATGTCCCGTCACGTGAAAACCACGTCCCGCCGCTCGCTGCAGCTCCCCGGCGAGACGCGCTCCACCCTGGCGACGGTGCGTTCGCTGCTGCCGTACCTGTGGCCGCGGGGCGACCGGTCGGCGCATGTGCGGGTGGTGCTGGCCGTGCTGTGCCTGGTGCTGGCGAAGGTGGCGACGGTCTACATCCCGCTGATCTACAGCCACGCCGTCGATGCGCTGTCGCCAAAGGACCATCCGCTGACGATCCCGTTCGGGCTGATCGTCGGCTACGGCCTGTTGCGGGTCAGCTCCGCCGCGTTCGGCGAGTTGCGGGATGCCGTGTTCGCCTCCGTGCAGCAGCGCACGGTGCGCCGGGTCGCCTTGCAGACGTTCGAGCACATGCACCGCCTGTCGCTGCGCTTCCACCTCGACCGGCAGACCGGCGGCCTCAGCCGCGCCATCGAGCGCGGCACGGCGGGGGTGCAGCAGGTGCTGCGGCTGGCGGTGTTCAACGTGCTGCCGACGTTGCTGGAAGTGCTGATGGTCACGGGGATCATCTGGACGCTGTTCGACTGGCGCTACGCCGCCGTGACGTTCGGCGCCGTCGCCAGCTACATCGGCTTCACCGTCGGCTTCACCACCTGGCGGGTGAAGTACCGCCGGCTGATGAACGAGATGGACAACGAGTCGAACACCAAGGCGCTGGACAGCCTGCTGAACTACGAGACGGTGAAGTACTTCGGCAACGAGGCGCACGAGGCGCGGCGCTTCGACGTGGCGCAGGCGCGCTACGAGACGGCCGCCGTGAAGTCGCAGGTGACGCTGAACATGCTCAACATCGGCCAGGCGTCGATCATCGCCGGCGGGCTGACGGTGATCATGCTGATGGCGGCGCAGGGCGTGCAGGCGGGCACCATGACGGTCGGCAAGTTCGTGCTGGTCAACACCTACCTGATGCAGCTGTACCAGCCGCTGAATTTCCTCGGCTTCGTCTATTCCAGCATCAAGCAGGGCGTCGTCGACATGGAGCAGATGTTCCACCTGCTCACCGTCGACGAGGAGGTCGCCGACCAGCCCGGCGCCGACGCGCTGCCGCTGCGCGTGCGGGGCGCGGGGTCCGTGGTGTTCGAGGACGTGCGGTTCGGCTACCGCCCGGACCGCGAAATCCTGCACGGCATCAGCTTCAGCGCGGCGCCCGGGGCGAAGATCGCCATCGTCGGGCCGACGGGGGCGGGCAAGAGCACCATCAGCCGGCTGCTGTTCCGCTTCTACGACGTGACCGGCGGGCGCATCCTGATCGACGGCTTCGACCTGCGCGACGTGACCCAGGCCAGCCTGCGGGCGGCAATCGGCGTGGTGCCGCAGGACACCGTGCTATTCAACGACACCATACGCTACAACATCGCCTATGGCCGGGTCGGCGCCACCCAGGCGGAGGTCGAGCAGGCGGCGCGGCTGGCGCAGGTGCATGATTTCGTCATGCAGTTGCCGGACGGCTACGACACCATGGTCGGCGAGCGCGGGCTGAAGCTGTCAGGCGGCGAGAAGCAGCGGGTGGCGATCGCGCGCACCATCCTGAAGGACCCGCACATCCTGATATTAGATGAGGCGACCAGCGCGCTCGACACCCGCACCGAGCAGGAGATCGAGTCGGCGCTGCGCAACGTCGCCGCCAACCGCACCACGCTGGTGATCGCGCACCGGCTGTCGACGGTGATCGACGCCGACGAGATCCTGGTGCTGGTGGCGGGCCGCGTCGCCGAACGCGGCACCCACGCCGGGCTGCTGTCGCAGGGCGGGGTGTATGCCCGCATGTGGCGGCTGCAGGCCGAACAGAACGACGCGGCGGTCGAAGCGCTCGCGTAGGAGAATGCCAATGAGTGCCAACGAAGCCCCCCCGCCGGCGGACCTGAGCCATGCCGGCGCCATCGTCGACAAGGCGGTCGAGTACATGATCGGCCAGAACATCAGCTCGATCGCCGCGGCGTCGGCGCTGCTGGGCGGGGCGCTGGGGCTGCTGTCGCGCAGCCTGTCGGACGAGGCCGTGGTAGACATCCTGTCCAAGGCCATCCACAGCGTGCGCGCCGGCGAGTTGCGGGAGCTGTCGAGCGGCCCCGTCGCGGCCAACGACCCGCATTGACTTCGCGACCCTATTTCGCCATACCGCGCGTCCTATGGCGGCTTGTCCGCCGGTGCACCCGATCGTTTTGAGGATAGAGCTATGTCGCGCCGCTGCGAGATCACTGGCAAGGGCGTCCAGTCCGGCAACAACGTCAGCCACGCGAACAACAAGAGCCGCCGCCGCTTCCTGCCCAACCTGCAGGAGCAGTCCTTGCTGTCGGACACGCTCGGTATGTCGATCCGGGTGCGGCTGACCACGGGCGCGCTGCGCACGATCGAGCACAACGGCGGGCTCGATGCGTTCTTGCTGACCACGCCGAACCGGGATTTGCCGGAGCCGGCGCAGGTGCTGAAGCGGCGGATCGCCCGAGCGGCGGCCAAAAAGGCTCTCGCAGCTTGAGCTAGGCCAGGGCTCTGCCCTGGACCCGCAAGGGACCTTCTGGCCCCTTGACCCCATTTTAGTGCCTTAAGATATACTGGATTGTCTGGTCTATCGTCGCCTCGTCCTCCTTGGTACCGGGCGGGAAGGCCGGTACTGTTCTGCCACGGAACAGGCCCTGGGTCGCCAAATCCAGCCACTGCGAGCCGGATCGGCTGACCAGTTCCACGGACTCGACCTTGCCATAGCGGTTGATCTTCAGGATCACCTCGGTCGCCCCATCCTGGCCCAACTCCGCCGCCTGTTCCGGGTAGTATAGCCGAGCCTGTACCCAAGCCTTATAGGCACTGATCCAGTCGCGCCCCAACTGCGCGCCCGTGATCATCGGCGACGGCTGCGACGGCCCCGATACCTCGGCATGGCCCAACCCTCCCTGCGGCATCGGCCGCGACGACCCGGCGCCAGCGAACGACCAGCTCTGCGGCATTGGAAAGCCCGACGGGCTGCGCGGCTGCGCCGGCCGGGCGTACTGCCGCGGGCGTGGCCGTGGCGGCGGTGGCAGCGGCGGGATCGGCAACGGCTGCTCCGGCGCGGGCGGCACGGGCACTGGCGGGATCGTAGGCAGGTCCGGCAGGTTCAGATCCACCCGTGGCGGCGATGCCGGCCGCGGCGGCGAGGGCTGTTGGGCCGGCGGCTGCTCTACCGGCGGCTCCGGGGTAGGTTCCGGCGCCGGCGGCGGGGGCGCTGGAACCTCCGGCGCGACCGATGCCAACTGCGCCGGCGGCGGGTCGGGAACGCCGGTGGTCAGCGCTGGCGCGGCATTGGGTTGCGGATTGCCGCTGGAAATCGGCGCCCGCGACCCACCATCCAGGACGACGTCGAACGCCTCCGACGGATCAGGTTCGTGCGGCGGCGGCGGCGGGCGCACCAGCAGCAGCACCAGCAGCACCAGAACGTGCACCGCCACCGACACCACCACCAACGGCCGGTTGCGCCGCCGGCGGATCGGAACGGGGCGGGATTTACGGAAGCGGCCGGCGCGGTCGGGAGGCTTGATATGCAACGCGGTTCAAACGACGAGCGGCGCCCGCTCCATGCCGGACCGTGCCCAGCCGCCGCGGGCATCCTCGTCGAACAGCTCGGCAAGCTTCTTCATCACGGTGCCGCCCAGCTCCTCGGCGTCGACGATGGTCACGGCGCGGCGGTAGTAGCGGGTCACGTCATGACCGATGCCGATCGCGATCAGCTCCACCTGGTCACGGCCCTCGATCTCGCGGATCACCTCGCGCAGGTGCTTCTCCAGGTAGTTGCCCGGGTTCACCGACAGCGTGCTGTCATCGACCGGCGCGCCGTCGCTGATCACCATCAGGATGCGCCGCCGCTCCGGCCGTCCCATCAGCCGCCGATACGCCCACAGCAGCGCCTCGCCGTCGATGTTCTCCTTCAGCAGTCCCTCGCGCAGCATCAGCCCAAGGTTGCGCCGCGACCGCCGCCACGGGCTGTCGGCCGATTTGTAGATGATGTGACGCAGGTCGTTCAGCCGCCCAGGGTTGCGCGGCTTGCCCTCGGACACCCAGCGCTCGCGGCTTTGGCCACCCTTCCAGGCCCGCGTGGTGAAG
>CAXSFF010000249.1:0-5690 GCA_964236035.1 uncultured Acetobacteraceae bacterium | reverse complement strand
TCTCGATGCTCAGGGGTTGGCCGGCCTCGAAGGCCACGGCGGCGCGCACGTCCATCGTCGTTCTCCCGATCTCGTCGGGGCATACGCTAGCCGGACGCGCGCGGCGGCGACAGCCTCAAGCTGGCATCAGGAGGCGGGCGGCTTGAACGCGGCGATCTGCTCCGGGGTGGCGGCGCGCTGGTTCTTGGCCTGCCACTCCTTGTAGGGCATGCCGTAGACGATCTCCCGCGCCTGCGGGTCGGTCAGCGCCACGTCCTGCGCCTCGGCGGCCTCGCGATACCAGCGGCTCATGCAGTTGCGGCAGAACCCGGCCAGGTTCATCAGGTCGATGTTCTGCACGTCGTTGCGCTCGCGCAGGTGCTCGACCAGGCGGCGGAACGCGGCGGCCTCCAGTTCGGTGCGGGTGGTCGGGTCCAGTTCGGTCATCGCGGCGGTCTCCTTCGCCATCTGACATGGCGCGCCGCCTGCCGCTTCGCCATAGCCAGGACGTAGGCGACCAGCGCGAAGGCGGCATGGCTTCCCGGGAAGCCGTAGGAGCCGAAGCCCTTGCCGATGCCTCATGCGGCGAGGACACCCGAAATGAAGCTCTGCACGTCCTGGGACAGGCGGCTCGCCTGATCCGACAAGGACGTCGCGGCCACCAGCACACGGTCCGCCTCGGCCTCCGCCGCGCGGGCGGCGTGTCCCATGCCCGTGATGGTGTCGGTGACGCTGCTGGTGCCTGCCGTTGCCGCCTGAACGCTGCGAGCGATCTCGGATGTCGTGATGCCTTGCTGCTCGACGGCGGAAGCGATCGAGACGGCGGCCTTGCCGATGTCTTCGATGGTTTCCACGATGCCGTGCACGGCGCCGACGGCCTCTGCGGTCGCTCCCTGGATTTGACGCACCTGGCTGGCGATGTCCTGCGTGGCGCGCGACGTCTGTGCGGCAAGCTGCTTGATTTCGAACGCAACGACCTTGAAGCCCTTGCCGGCCTCGCCCGCCCTTGCCGCCTCGATCGTGGCGTTCAGGGCCAGCAGGTTGGTCTTGCCCGCGATACTCTCGATCAAGGCCACGACGTTGCCGACGTGCTGGGCGCCATCGGCCAATGCGCGGAACACGACGTCCGTCCTGCGAGCGTCCACCACCGCCTTGGCGACGGTCTGCGACGATCCCACGATCCTGGCCGCGATGGCGTCGATGGAGGCCGACAACTCCTCGGTCGCCGCGGCGACCATGATCGTGCCGTCGTTCGCCTGGGAGGCGGCGACCGCGACGACATCCGCCTTGCGTCCGGTTTCACCCGCCACGGAGGCAAGGGAGCGCGCAGAGTCGGTCATCGCTCCCGAAGCCCCGTTGAGCGCTCTGGCCAGCTCGGCGGTGCTGGCTTGAAACCCCCTGACGAGGCCGTCGATGCAGCGGGCCCGCTCGCGTTCGGCGAGGCGCTGGACCTCCTTGGCTGTGGCGTTCGCGGCGGCCTCCTCCAGGTTCCCGCGCAGGACCTCCTGCATCCGGTGCAAGGCTTGGAGCAGCTTGGCGACCTCGTCGGCGCCGGCTCGCCGCGGCAGCGTGATGTCGTTGTCCAGTTTGCCGTCGGTGATCGAGACTGCGACGGCCAACGCTTGCCGGACGGCGGGAGCGATGGACCTGCTCAGCGCGATCGTGACGAGAAGCGCCGCCAGCACCGACACGGCGATGGCGAGCTGGGCCGACCGCTCGGCAGCCGCCATGGCGGCCTCGGCGGTCGAACGATAGATGAAGCCATCCTGCGCGAAGGTTTCCGCGGTCGCCTCAAGGCTCGCCGCGATGTCGTTGATGGCGGTGCCGATGCGCCGGACATCCACCTTTGCATCTTCCGTGGGCACCAGCGCCTGCAGGCTCCTGCGCACCGCGCGGGCGGCATCCCCGGCAGGGACGGATGTCGCCCGTTCGATTGCGACGTCCAGGTCCTCGACGGCCGCCTTCACGGCTCCCTTCACCGCAGATGCATCCAGCGGCTCCGGCGCAGCTTCCGTCACGGGCATGACCTCAGCCGCACCGCGCGCACGAGCGAGCAGGAATTGGCGCTCGGTCGAGGGCGCAGCCGGAGGGAACGCCCTGCGGGCGTCCTCGAGCATGACCTGCTCGCCGATGGCGCCCTGAAGGCGAGCGAACTTCGTCTCGGCGCTGCGAACGAAATTGACGGACATGAACGCCTCGTCGTACATCTTCAACGCGAGCAGACCCAGCGCGCGTTGGCCTCGGATCGAATGCAGGCCAAGAAGCACCGTGCAGGTCACGAGGAGAAAGCAGCCCAGGAGGACCTTCGTGCGGATGGACATTCGCATCCGGTCAGTCCCTACCGCGCGGCCGATGCTCGTCAACGCGTCCTGTCGCCTTGCTCCTCATTGCATCTTCTCCGCGTGGCGGGGGAAGCCCGTGCCGCCGTTGCTCGCCTATAACTAAATGACGGCGGTTAACGGGCCGTGAATGGAACTCGGACACGCGGGCGCAGCAGCACGCCGACGACCTACGCAGGGCTGGCCAACGACGATCCCGCAACGCCGGCCAGGCAGCCGCGGCATGAACGCCCCACGCTTCCTCATGGCCCTCCGGTCAAACCCCGGGGCAGCCCGGCGGCGAGGATCGGTGACGCCACAGGGTGATCACCTGCCCGTCTGGCATCGGCCAGGTTTCGCCGGGTACGAAGCCGCTCGACCGCGCCGCTTCCGCCATCAGGACCTGGTCCACGAGCGGCACGAAGTCGCCGCGCTCCTGGTCCGACGTCAGTAGCACGCACGCATCCTGCGCGTCATCATGCAGCCACGCCTGGTAGCCGTCGATGGTGGCGGGATAGGTCACCGGGTCGACCTGGCGGGCGCCCAGCATGTGCCCGGTGCGCAGCGCATGCAGCAGGTTGACGGTGTTGACGTTGTAGAGCGCGTGGCGAAAGCCGAACGCGAAGATGGCGCTCTCCGCCAGGTGGCCGGAAGTCCAGTCACTGAGTTGCACCCAGGCCCGGCTGGCTGCCGGGTCGATCGGTTGCGAAGTGCCGGTCGCGCCGTAGCCGGCGTTGGCCTCGTAACGCTGGATGTTGCCCCGCCCGTCCGTCACGGTGACGTAGCCGAGGATCGGGAAGGGTGTGACCCACTCGCGGGTGATGGGCGAGTCCAGCCAGGCCAGCGGCAAGGCAGCCATCACGCACGCCGCG
The DNA here is from genome assembly GCA_964236035.1 of uncultured Acetobacteraceae bacterium. GTDB lineage: Bacteria > Pseudomonadota > Alphaproteobacteria > Acetobacterales > Acetobacteraceae > CAXSFF01. The sequence goes on along the minus strand of CAXSFF010000249.1, from coordinate 2,521 downwards.
GCGCAGGCAGTGGCCAAGGCGGCGCGCACCGGCCGCCATGGCGCGACGCGCCACAGCGCCCAGGCCGACACAGCGAGCAAGGCTGGTACGATGGGCGCCAGGAAGGCGCTGCCCTTGTTGCCGGAGGTCGTGAGCGCGGTCAGCGCCTCGGCCGCGAAGAGCAGGATGGGAACGAGCGGCGAGCGCCGCAGATGCCGCAGGGTGACGGGGACGGGAGCGGACAACGCCTTGCCGAACGCCATGGCGACCAGCGCCAGGAAGCCGCAAAGCAGCACCATGAAATGCGGCAGGTAGATGTTCTGCACCAGCGAGATCGCCGTCGCTTGCCAGGCCTCGGCGCCGAATTCGGAGACTTGCGGGCCGTATTCGGCCGCGTGGCTGCCGTAGCCGAAATCAAGCAGGTACTGGGCGACCATGCGGCCGTTCGGCACCAGCCAGGTTGCCGCTGCCAGCAGGGCCACTGCGAACGACCCGGCCAGCAGCAGCAGCCGCCGGGCCCGGTCCGCGGCATCGGACAGCGCCGCAGCCGCGGCGGCCAAGGCCAGGCCGGGCACGAAGGCCACGGTCATGGTGCGGGTGAGAGGCATCAGCCCCAGCAACACGCCGAAAGCCAGTGCCCAGCCAACGCTGCGAAAGCCACGGGACCGCAGGATCGCCAGCAGCGCCAAGGTCGTCACCAGCGTGACGGGCATCGAGAAATGGAAGCTGCGGGCGTAGTTCACGATGATCGGGCAGGACGCCGTCAGGGCGGCCGCCAGCAGGCCGACGGGGCGTGACCCGATCGTGCGGCCCAACGCATAGGCCGCCGCCACGCAGCCGGCCGCCGCGAGCAACGGTACGCCGAAAGCCACGATCGGGTGCGGGCCGAAGGGTATGAACAGCAAGGACGCGGCGGCCATCGTCACCGGCGCCTGGATGCTGGGCGCGAGTATCGCCGAGGTCCAGCCGTGCAGGCCGCCGCGTAGCAGGCCGTAGTAGTCGACCGCCGCGTAGCCAAGATAGCCCGCCTCGTCGATGTCGAATGCTTGGGCATAGCGGTAACGCCAGATCCAGGCGATGTTCACCGCGACGAAGGCCGCCACTATGACGGCCAGGCTCCAAGTTCTCCCGTCACCGTCTGCTTTCAGCACACCGTACCTGGTGTTCTGTCCGTCACCATGAGTCATACCACTCCGCAGCCTGTCAGTTGTGCCGGTCGCTCGCGAATCAGATGTAAGTCACGACCGGAGGGATGACACCAGTGCGGCCCGCTTGGCATGCGCGTGGTGCTGACCAGCCGGGACGATCGTGCTGATGCCTGACTTGAATGCCTGAACCGACATCAAGCCCTTGCAAGGGAGCGGATGCGTCGCCGGACTTGGGCGACGCATGGACGTCCTGCCGCTGGACGCTGGCTCCGGCGGGCGCGCTGGGTGCGCGCCTTATGGTTCAGGCGCGCTGGGCGCCGCTTTGCAGAGGACCACGAGCGGCTTGCCCTCCACGACGACGTAGGTGGTCAGCACGATGAGTTCGGTGTCGCCGGTGTTCATCAAGCTATGCACTGTCTCAGGTGGCACGATGAAGCTTCCGCCGTTCGTGACGGCCTGGGCGGGCCGGCCTGCGACTTCGAGGGTTCCGGAGCCCTGGAGCACGTAGCCCGCCTCGATGCCGGGATGCGTGTGCGGCGGCATGGTCGCATGCGCGTCGATGGAGGTGCGGATCATCAGGGTCCGGTGTCCGGCCGGATAGTCGGTCGCGTCGAGGTCCTGCTTGTGAACGTGCGGGACCGTCTGCGCCACGGCGAACGCCGCGCCCAAGGCCACGCTGGCGGCGATCGCGAAGATTGGGCGAAAGTTCAAGATCGGCTCCTCAAGGGCTGGCGCGCTGCAAGGAGGAGGAAGGCTTGGCGAAGGCGCCCGCGTCGCGCGCCTTGCCCACGGCCTGCGCCGAAACCGGCGGAGCGCTGTTGTCCCAACTGTTGCGCACGTAGTTGGCGACATCAGCGACTTCCTCGTCGGAAAGCTTCCAGGCGAAACTCGGCATCGTCGGCGTCGAGGGACGCGTGGGCGTGGGGCCGGTTCGAGCGCCGGCGAGGATGATGCGGACGACGCCGGCGGGATCGGCCTGTTGCGCCACGGCGCTGCCGGGCAACGGCGGGAACAGCCCGGGTTGCCCGCTCCCGTCCGCACGATGGCAGGCGGTGCACGAATCCGCGTAGATGGCGCCGCCGCGCGCTATCGCTTGCGAGCCGGGCGCATAGGCCTCGTGATCGGGGCCAGCAGGCAATGTTTTCAGGTAGGCGGCGATCCCAGCCAAATCCTCATCGCTCATCAGCGATGTCGAGTAGGACACGACCTCCGCCATCGGCCCGGCGGCGTTCGAGTGCAGGTTGCGGCCGGTCTTGAGATACTCCGCGATGTCGGCCGCGCTCCAGCGGCCCAGCCCCGTGCGCATGTTGCCGGTGAGGTCGGGGGCGAGCCAGCCGTTCAGCACGGCGCCTTGAAGGTAGCGGCCCTGTTCGGGCGACCCGGCGATGCTCATC
>CAXSFF010000248.1:0-5719 GCA_964236035.1 uncultured Acetobacteraceae bacterium | reverse complement strand
GGAGCAGTGTATCGATCAACGTTCAACGCCGTTGGTATGAGGCTCGGCTACGAGCGTGGCTCCGTCATGCCCCATAATGCCAACGACATCAAACTCGACCTGTCGGCTTGACACACGTCATTGCGAGCCGTCGCTTGGCGGTGCGGCGATCCAGGGCCACACGACGAGTTTGCATCGTGCGACCCTGGATTGCCACGTCGTAACGACGGCTGAGAGGTCGGTTCCCTATACCGCTGGCATGAGGTAGCGAGCCGGCATCAGCCGCGATGGGAAACCGTCTCGTTGACCGGCGTCGTGGTCGAGCTGGCCTGGTGGCCCGGCAACGTGCCGGCCGGCCGCTCGGCCGTGGCCTCCATGGAGGTGTCATCCTCGGCCATGTTCTTCTTGAACGATTTGATGCCCTTGGCGAAGTCGCCCATCAGGCCGCTGACCTTGCCGCCGCCGAACAGCAGCAGGACCACGGCGAGGACGATCAGCCAATGCCAGATACTGAGGCCACCCATGAACATTCTCCAGCGATAAGGATGCGCACCCTAGGCCGCGTCGCCCCGCTTGGGAACATCGGGCGCCACGAAAGGCCGCTTGCACCCCCACATGAGGACTGTGGCGCGATGGTTCAACCTGGTAGCGACAGCGCGGACAGCAGCAGCCGCGCCTGTCGCGCGTCGACGGCGATCTGCGCCTGCAACGCCTCCAGCCCGGCGAACTTCTGCTCCGCGCGCAGGAAGCCGTGCAGCGACACCGACAGTTCACGGCCATACAGGTCGCCGGCGAAGTCGAATAAATGTGCCTCCAACCGGCTGATCGCTCCCTCCACCACCGTCGGGCGGCGGCCGATGTTGGCCACCCCATGCACCGTGCGCCCATCCACCACGGCGCTGACGGCATACACCCCGCGCGCCGGCTCCAGGTGGCGGCCCAGCGCGATGTTGGCGGTCGGGAAGCCGATCGTCCGCCCACGCGCATCGCCGTGGGCGACCACCCCGCGGATGCTCCACGGCCGCCCCAGGTCAAGCGTCGCGCGTTCCGGGTAGCCGTCCTGCAGCGCCCGGCGGATACGGGTGGAACTGATCGGCCCCTGCGCGTCGGCCAGCGGCGGCACCACCATCAGGCGCATCCCTAGCGCCCCCGCCCGTTCGGTCAGGAACGCCAGGCTGCCGCCGCGGCGATGGCCGAAGGCGAAGTCCGGCCCGCAGGCCAGGTGCACCGCCCCCACGGCGTCGTGCAGCACGTCGGTGACGAACTGCTCGGCGGTCAGCATGCTGAACGCGGAGTCGAAATCGACCTCGATCACGTGCCGCACGCCCAGCGCCGCCAGCGCGTCCACCCGCTCCGCCGACAGGGTGAGATGGAACGGCGGATCGTCGGGGCGGAACAGCTCGCGCGGGTGCGGCTCGAACGTCAGCACGGCCAGGTCGGCGTCGGGGCGGCCGGCATGGGCGCGCGCCAGCACTTGGGCGTGGCCGCGATGCACGCCGTCGAAGTTGCCCAACGCCACCGTGGCGCCGCGCGCGCGCTCCGGCAGGTCGCGCCAATCCCTGTGAAGCTCCATGGCGATGCTTGTCCCCCAACGCGAGCGATGTTGGCAAGCAGCGGGGGCGGTGCAACAGTCCATCCGCACCACCCGGGACCGCCGCATGGATCGCCACGCCGACACCGCCGCCTTGTTGCTCAGCGCCTGGCGCGACCCGACGCAGTTGCTTGAGGCGCTGCCCACCGTGCTGGTCCCCGTGGACGAGGCGCACGCCTATGCGGTGCAGCGCCGGGTCAGCGAGGGGCTGGCGCGCGAGGGCGCCGGGGCGATCGGCGGCTGGAAGGTCGGCGCCAGCGGGCCGGCCAGCCCGCCCAACTGCGCGCCGCTGCCCGCCGGTGGCATCCATCCCAGCCCGGCGCGGCTGCCGTCGCACCGCTACACCCTGCGCGGGGTGGAGGCGGAGATCGCCTTCCGCCTCGGCGCCGACCTGCCGCCGCGCGACGCGCCCTATGGCCGCGCCGAGGTCGTCGCCGCCATCGCCTGCTGCGTGCCCGCGATCGAGGTGCTGCAATCGCGCTTCGTCGACCCGGCGGCGCAAGGCCCGCTCACGCTGCTGGCCGACGCCAGCACCCACGGCGGCTTCATCTACGGCCCGCCTGCCGCGGACTGGCAAGGCATCGACTTCTCCCGCGAGACGGTGCGCCTGGTGGTGGACGGGACTGTGATGAAGACGGGCACCGCCAACCCGGCCGGCGACATGATCCGCCTGCTGCAATGGATGGCCGACACGGGCGCGCGCTGGGCCGGCGGGCTGAAGGCCGGGCAGTACGTCACCTGCGGCTCGTGGACGGGCAAGGATTTCGTCGCGGCGACCTCGCAGGTGCAGGCGACGTTCGCGCACGCCGGCTCGGTCTCGCTGGAATTCGCCTGAACACGCCGCATAGGAGCAGCCCATGGCCATCCATCACGTCGCCGCCACTCCCGAGACCGTGCGCTGGGGCATGTTCGACGCCGCCATCCCGCCAGTCATCACGGTGCAGCCCGGCGACACCGTGGTGCTGGAATGCCTGTCCGGCTCCGTCGACATGATGCCAGCCCCCAGCACCGGCCTGGTCATCCCGCCCGACCTGCTGACGGTGCAGGCCGCTGAGCTGCCGAAGCTCGGGCCGCACATCATCACAGGCCCCGTGGCGGTGGCGGGCGCGGAACCCGGCGACACGCTGGAGGTGCGGATCGACGACATCGCGTTCGGCGCGGAGTGGGGGTTCTGCGCCATCCGCCCGCTGGCCGGCATGATCCCGGAAGATTTCCCTGAGATGTACATCAGCCACATCAGGATCGACCGCGCGCGCCGGGTCGGCATCCCGCCGTGGGGCAAGGAGCTGCCGCTGGCGCCGTTCTTCGGCGTGATGGGGGTGGCGCCGCCGCCGTCCTACGGCTGCATCTCGACCAAGGAGCCGCGCGAGCACGGCGGCAACCTCGACAACCGCCATCTGGGGGTCGGCGCCAGCCTGTTCCTGCCGGTGTGGGTGCCCGGCGCGCAGTTCTCCGCCGGCGACGGCCATGGCGTGCAGGGCGACGGCGAGGCCTGCGTCAACGCGCTGGAGACGTGCCTGACCGGCACCTTCACGCTGTTGCTGCACAAGAACCATGGTGCGGCGCTGCGTTACCCCCGCGGCGAGACGGCGACGCACTACGTCAGCATGGGCATGAACGAGGACATGGACCTCGCGGCGAAGCAGGCGCTGCGCGAGATGATCGCCTTCATCTGCGCCCATACCGAGCTGTCGCGCGAGCAGGCGTACCAGTTCTGCTCGCTGGCGGTGGATTTCCACGTCACCCAGGCGGTCAACGGCGAAAAGGGCGTGCACGGCCTGCTGCGCAAGGGCCTGTTGTTCTAGGCATAGCGCTCCAGAGCAGAGTTACCCACAAGATTTTGTGGCTTCCGGTAATCTGCCGCTGTTCACGCCACTCACCGCGTTCTACCATATCGTGTGGTTAACGAGTGAGGAGGCCCAAGCTATGGATTGGACGAACGAGGTCATCGAGCGCCTGCGGTCGTTGTGGGCCGAGGGGCACTCCACCGCGGAAATTGGCCGCCGGCTCGGCGTCTCCAAGAACGCCATCGTTGGCAAGGCACACCGGCTGATGCTGCCGCCGCGTCCCTCGCCGATCCGCCGCGGCATGGTGGCTCAGGCGCCGAAGCGCGTCCCGCCGCGCGCGCTGGGGCCGACGCTGCCGTCGCTTGACGCGCCGCCTGCTGCCGTGCGGGCCGGGCCTGCCAAGCCAAAGGCGGCGCCTGCCGGAGATAGGGCCAGCAGCTTCCGTGCGCCGCCGCCGATGACGGAGTCCGCCGCGTCCGAGCTGCGCGCCGTCGTCCGCGGCAGCGGCCGCCGGGTCGCCTGCTGCTGGCCGAGCGGCGAGCCTGGCACCAAAAGCTTCCGCTTCTGCGACGCGGTATCTGTGGCCGGCAAGCCATACTGCGCGGCGCACGTGTCGCTCGCGTATGTCAAAATTCGCGACCGGCGGGAGGAAGCGGCCTGAACGCCTGCTAACGGCCTTGTCGCGACCGCCGCCTGCCTGTAGCAGGATGCCCATGACCAGCCGCTTGATTCCGGCCTTGCAGCCGGCCCGTACCGCCTCCGCCACCCTTGATGCCGATGCGGTGCGGGCGGCCTACCGCCGCTGGGCAGGGGTATATGACACGGTGTTCGGCGGCGTGTCGTCCGCTGGCAGGCGCCGCGCGGTCGACGCGGTCAATCTCCTGCCCGGCCGCGACGTGCTGGAGGTGGGGGTCGGCACCGGGCTCGCCCTGCCGCGTTACCTGCAACACAAGAATGTCACCGGCATCGACCTGTCGGCGGAGATGCTGGAACACGCCCGCAACCGGGTCGCGGAGCAGAACCTGACCAACGTCGCCTCGCTGCAAGTGCAGGACGCGGAGGCGACCGGCTTCCCTGACGCGCAGTTCGACATCGCCGTCGCCATGTTCGTCGCCTCCGTGGTGCCGGACGCGCGGCGGCTGCTGGCGGAGATGCGCCGCGTGGTGCGGCCCGGCGGTCACCTGCTGTTCGTCAACCACTTCGCCGCCACCGGCGGCGCCCGCCTGCTGATTGAGCGGATGATGGCGCCTGCCTCCCGCGCCCTGGGCTGGCATACGGACTTCCGCACCGATTCGCTGCTCCCGCCGGAAGACCTGGCCGTGGCCAGCGTCACCTCCGTGCCGCCGCTGGGTCTTTTCACGTTGGTGCATCTCCCCAACTAGCTTCTGCGTCCCACCTCATTGCCTGACCCGGCGATGGCGGAACGACCCTGTGCACGCTTGATCTGCGCCAAGGGGTCGGATACCTCCCCGAGTCACCAGGACGAGTTGAGGACAACGAGGCACATGAAGCATTCCAAGCGTTTCGCCGGGCTCGTCGCCTGCGCCGCATCGGTGGCAAGCAGCACGGCGGCGTTGGCGCAGACGCCGCACCCGTGGCAGTTCGGGTTGCAGACGGCGCACAGCCCGGTCGAGCAGGGCATCCACAGCCTGCACTCGCTGGTGACCTGGCTGATGGTCGCCGTTACCGTGTTCGTCGCCGCGCTGCTGGGCTACGTGATGTGGCGGTTCAATGCCAAGCGCCACCCGGTCGCCAACCGCATCAGCCACAACACGGTGCTCGAGGTCGCCTGGACGGTGCTCCCCGTGCTGATCCTGGTGGTCATCGCCATCCCGTCGTTTCGGCTGATCTACTTCGAGGACCGCGTGCGCGACCCCGACCTCACCATCCAGGTCACCGGGCATCAGTGGTACTGGCAGTTCGCCTATCCCGACAGCGGCAACATCACCTTCGACAGCCGCGAGATCACCGATGACGAAATCCAGCCGGGCCAGTTGCGCCGCCTGTCGGTCGACAACCCGCTGGTGGTGCCGGCCGGCAAGAACATCCGCATCCTGACCACGGGCGCCGACGTGATCCACAGCTTCTTCATCCCCTCGCTCGGCGTGCAGCGCTATGCGATCCCGGGCCGTACCATCGAGACCTGGATGAAGGTCGACCAACCCGGCGACTACTATGGCGAGTGCAACCAGATCTGCGGCACCAACCACAGCCAGATGCCGATCAACGTCCATGCCGTGACGGATGCCGAGTACAAGGCGTGGCTTGAGCAGGCCAAGACCAAATTCGCCAGCGACGCGCACCCCGACGCCGGGCAGCGTTTCGCCGCGTCCGAACAGCACTAGTCCGCAGCGCCGGGCAA
>CAXSFF010000247.1:0-5738 GCA_964236035.1 uncultured Acetobacteraceae bacterium | reverse complement strand
CCGACGCCTGCCGGGATGGCGGCGGCGATGGACGAGCTGTGGGCCGGGCGCGCTCGCGCCCGCGGCATGGGCCAGGAGGGCCGCGCCCACTACGCCGAGCTGGGCCTGAGCTGGGACCACGTGGTGCAATGCCTGCTGAGGTGAAGGTCAACTTCTTCTCGCCGCTGCCGCCGGTGCGCAGCGAGATCGGCAACCACACGCTGACCGTGGTGGAGGCGCTGCGGGAACACGCCGAGATCACGCTGTGGACGCCGCAGACGGAGGCGCCCGTCTCGACGGGGGAGGTACCCGTGGTGCGCTACGACCCGGCGAGCCTGCCGTGGCACCAGCTCAACCGCGCCGACGTCAACGTCTACAACATCGGCAACAACGCCACCTTCCACCGCGGCATCTTCGACGTGGCCCGCCAGGCGCCGGGCGTGGTGGTGCTGCACGACACCCGGCTGCAGCATTTTTTCGCCCGCTACTCCGAGACCGAGGGCGCCGACCGCGAGTTCTACCTGGAGTGCATGCGCCGCAGCCACGGCCTGCAAGGCGTCGACGAAGCCAAGCGGTTCCTGGCCCGCAAGCAGGGCATCGCCGCGCTGGTGGACCGCTTCCCGATGACCGCGGCGGCGCTCGAGGGCGCGCTGGCGGCGGTGGTGCACAACGCGGCCGAGGCGGCGGCGCTGGCGGCGCAGACCCGCACCCCCGTGTTCCACCTGCCGCTGGCGTTCGCCGCCGGCCCGCCGCCGGAGCGCCCGGCGCGAGTGGGGCAGGGCTGGGTGCTGCGGCTGATCGTGTTCGGCTTCATGGGCCTGAACCGCCGGCTGGAGAGCATCCTGAACGCCGTCGCGGCCACGCCGGACCCGGACGTCCGGCTCGACATCTACGGCTCGCTGGAGGACCCGGCGCCGGTCGAGGAGCAGGTCGGCAGGTTAGGCCTGTCGGAGCGGGTGGCCATCCACGGCTTCGTGCCGGCGGCGGCGCTGACGGAGGCGCTGGCGGCGGCGGACCTGGCGATCAACCTGCGCTACCCCTCGATGGGCGAGGCGTCGGCCAGCCAGTTGCGCATCTGGGACGGGGCAGTGCCATCCCTGGTGACGCGAACCGGCTGGTACGCGACGCTGCCCGCGGACGCCGTGGGCTTCGTGGAGCCGGAGCGCGAGGTGGCGAGCATCGTCGAGCACCTGAGCGCGCTGCGGGCCGACCCGGAGCCGTTCCGCCGCGCCGGGCTGCGTGGCCGCGAGTTGCTGCTGGAACGGCATACCCCGGGACGGTATGCGGAGGGGCTGCTGCAGATCGCCGGGTTGACCGGCCTCCTGCACGCGCGCTGCGAGGCGATCTCGCTGTCGCGGGTGGCGGCGCAGGCGCTGATGGGCATGGTGGAACTCGACGCCATCGCGGGCTGCGCCGACCCGGTGGCCGAGGCGATCCACGCCCTGACCAGCGTACGCTGACCAGCAGGGCCGCCACGCAGGCGCCTTCAGGCAACGGGCGAAAGTCCGTCAGCCGGGGCCGTCGGCTTTGCGCAAGGTGAAGCTGTGCACGAACAGGCCGAGCTTGCGGGCATCCTGACCCAGTTTCGCCTCCAGCGGGCTGACCGGCTGCGCGATCAGCAACTGGAGATGGACGTGGCCGCCAAGGGTGACGAGTGACGCCGGTATCAAGGCGGTCAGGGCTTGCGGCGCCGCGGTCGGCTGCCACTGGGCCACCTCCCGCCCGTTCACCGACACGCTCACGGGACTGGCGGCCTTGCCGGGCGCGAAGCCGGATGCCGCCAGGGTGAGCGTCAGGTCCTGCCCGCGGGCCGGGCTGGCGAACACCAGGTCGGCAGTGGAGCCGTCGGTCCAGCGCCCCTGCGGCTCCGCTCCGCTCCAGCCCGGGCCCAGGTAGCCCGCCGCCGCATCGCCGGTGCCTCCGAGGTCGACGGCAGCGTCGATCGGCGGCGTGATCTGCAGTATCGGAGTCCAACTCAGGTGCACCAGGTCAAGGCTGCAAAGCCCCTCGTCCAGGCCCAGCCCCAGTGCCGTCGCGACGACCTGCGCCCGATAGGCGGCCGCGTCGCCGAAGTCCAGATGAAAATCCTTCGGCAGGAATGACGCATGGCCGTTGAGGGTCGGGCGGTGGACCAGTTCCGCCACCAGCATAGCATCGATGTTGACGGTGAGGGAAGGATACAGCGAATGCTCCGGCCGCGGCCCGGCCACGAAGAACACCCGGCACGCGGCGGGTACCGGGGGCAGCCGGCGCAGGAACGCCAACTCGCGGATGCGCGGCAGCCCCGCCTGCGTTTGTCCGTTGGCCTCCTCGATGATCAGCATGAGGGCCAGCAGGGCCAGCACGCCGCGCGACCCGGGCATCGGCCGCCGGCCCAGGACGTGCATCGCCAGCAGCGTCGTGGGAAGCATCAGGAACAGCAGGAACCGCGTGACGACACGAATCGCCGCAGCGCCGGGAACGGCCGAGTAGACCAGCCACCAAGGCGAAACCGGCCCGACCCGGATGCAGAGCAGCAGCGAGACCGCCAACGCCGCCGCCATTGCCTGCCACCATGCCCGGTCGGCAGCCGTGTCGTCCCGCCAGGCGGCGGCGGCGGCCCACAGGCCCAGCCCGAGCAACAGCAGCGGGATGCCGACCACATGCTCGCCGGGGGGCAGCATGCCGCCCAACCAGGTGTCGAACTTGCCGTAGACCACGCTGCCGGGGCCGAAGTTGACCAGGTCCGCCGGCGTCGGAGTCAGCGGCAGGACGTCGGAGAACGGGTGCATCCCCGTCTCCCGAGCGGTCGGCAGATAGGTCAGCGCGAACGGCGCCATGCCGGCCAGCAACGCTGCGCCACTCGCGACGAGCGGCCATTGCGGCAACACCGACACCCGGCGCCACGCCATCCCGCGGCGTGCCGCAGGCCGTGCGACGGCGACGGCCGCCATGACGACGCCGAAGAACGCGGTGAACCACAGCATGTAGAATGCCGTCATCAACCAGAGGTCGAACAGGATGGCCGCGGCGATGCCTCGTGCGGCGGCCCGTCCGGCATTGCCGAGCCATAGCGCCTCCGCCGCCGAGCAGGCCAGCCAGCCGAGCAACGGCGCCAGCCCCACCGTCAGCAGTTGGGCATGGCCGATTTGCATGTAGGCGCCGTTGGCGATCGTGAACAGCGTCGCGCCGAGCAGAGCCCATGCCCACGGCAGCCGGCACGTCGCGCAACCGAACAGCAGGAACGCCCAGAAGCCCACGGCCCGCATGACGGCGTGCACCAGGTCGCCGGCGAGGAATGGGTCGCAGCCAAGCCAACGGAACCCCGAATACGCGACCCCAAACAGGAGGTACCCGTCGTTGTAGCCGAGCGTGTCCGGGCGGGGGCTGAAGAACAGCGGCTGCCGCCAGTCCTCCCATCCGGAGAACACGTTGAACCAATGCTCGAGCAGCGTGGTCTCGATGCGGCCGTCATAGACATCGCCGAACACGGTGTCGAAGCCGCTGCCCAACTGGAACCGGAACACATAGGCGACGGACAACGCGCAGGCCGCCAAGCCGATCACCGCGCGGCCGAACGTGCCATGCGTCACGACTTGCCGCCGCCCAGCGCGATCATGGCGCTGGCGTCCCGGTCCACTGGTCTCCTCTGGGTCAGCCGCGGCCGACGAACGGCATCGCGGTTGCCATGACCGTCATGCTGAGCACGTTGGCGTCCAGCGGCAGGGATGCCATCAGCACCACCGAGCGGGCGACGGCGGACACGTCCATGGTCGGCTCCGCCATCATGCGGCCGTCCGGCTGCGGCACGCCGCTGGGCATCCGCGCCGTCATCTCGGTGGCGGCGTTGCCGATGTCGATCTGGCCGCAGGCGATGTTGAAGCGGCGGCCATCCAGCGCGATCGTCTTGGTCAGCCCGGTGACGGCGTGCTTGGTCGCCGTGTACGGCGCGCTGCCGGGCCGCGGGGCATAGGCCGAGACGGAGCCGTTGTTGATGATGCGGCCACCCTGCGGCGCCTGGTCGCGCATCATCCGGTACGCCCCGCGCGCGACGCGGAAGGCGCCGTTCAGGTTGACGTCCACCACCCCGTCCCATTGCGCGTCGGTGAGGTCGCCGAAATCGGTGCCAGGCGTGCCGGCGCCGGCGTTGTTGAACAGCACGTCCAGCCGACCAAAACGCGCCTGGATCGCAGCGAACAACGCCTCGACCGATGCCGGCTCGCCCACGTCGGTGGCGACGGCCAGGCTGGCGGCATCCGGCGCCATCGCGGCGGTCTGGTGCAGCGGCTCCGTGCGGCGGCCGGCGAGCGCCACGGCGTAGCCCTCCCGCAGCAGCGCCACCGCCACGGCGCGGCCGATCCCCGAGCCGGCTCCCGTGACGAGGGCTATGGGCATCAGGCCGCCTCCACCTTGACCTGCATCGCGCCGATGCCCTTGATGCGGGCGTCCATCACGTCGCCGGGCAGGATCGGCGCCACCCCCTCCGGCGTGCCGGTGAGCAGGATGTCGCCGGGCATCAGGGTGTAGAACGCCGACGCGAACACGATCAGCGCCGGGACGTCGAGGATCAGGTCGCGGGTGTTGGCGCGCTGCCGCGGCTCGCCGTTCACGTCGAGCGCCAGGTCGAGCGCCGCCGGGTCGCGCAGCTCGTCGGCGGTGACCAGCCACGGCCCCAGCACGGTGTAGCTGTCGAGCGACTTGCGCAGGCTGCGCTCCTCCGGCCCGCGGATGGTGATGTCGAGGCCGATCGCGTAGCCGGCCACGCAGTCCATCGCGTTGGCCGCCGTGGCGCCGAGGCAAGGCTTGCCGATGATCACGGCGAGTTCGACCTCGTGGTCGGTGCGGCGGTCGGGAAGGCGCACGCGCACGGCCTCCGACGGGCCGATCAGCGAGCTGGTGGCCTTCAGGAACAGCCCCGTTTCCTGGATCTTGCGCACATGCGCGCGGGAGAACGTCTCCTTGTCGGCCTCCGCCTCGTCGAAATGCTTCTGGTAGTTCACCGGCGCGGCGACGATCTTGCCCGGGTTGGCGACGGGGCTGGCCAGCCGCACCGAGGCGACGGGGACGCCAGGCCCCGTGGCGGCGGCCGCGATCCGCTCGCGCAACTGCGGCAGGGCGGCGATCAGGGCGTCGTGGCGGGGATACGGGTAGCGCGCGGCGGGCAGGGCGTCGAGCACGGCGGTCACGTCGTGGACGCGGTCCCCCGTCACCAGGCCGAAGCGGTCATCGTTGAAGAAGCACAGGCGCATGGCCATCCCCCCGGAATGCTTGCGTCTAGGTAGCAGTGCGATGCCTGTCTTGCCACCGCTGCCGGATCGTGGCGCAATCCGGCCAACAGGGGCAGGGACGGCCATGCAATTCGAACACTCGGAGACGGCGCTGGCGCTGCAGACGCGGCTGCAGGCGTTCATGGAGGAGTACGTCTACCCGAACGAGGGCACCTACGACGCGCAACTGGCGGTGGCGGCCGACCGCTGGCGGCAGTTGCCGATCGTCGAGGACCTCAAGCGCCATGCCCGCCGCGAAGGGCTGTGGAACCTGTTCCTGTCGCACAGCAAGCGCGGCGCCGGGCTGAGCAACCTAGAATACGCCCCGCTGGCCGAGATCATGGGCCGCGTGCATTGGGCCAGCGAGGTGTTCAACTGCTCCGCCCCCGACACGGGCAACATGGAGACGTTCGAGCTGTACGGCACCGACGAGCAGAAGGCGCGCTGGCAGGCGCCGCTGCTGGAGGGCGAGATCCGCTCGGCGTTCTGCATGACGGAGCCGGCGGTGGCTTC
>CAXSFF010000246.1:0-5740 GCA_964236035.1 uncultured Acetobacteraceae bacterium | reverse complement strand
GGCGAGCCTTTGGCGGAGTTTGAGGCAGAGCCTCAACCTTGCCTGCTTCACCGGTTACTCCAGAAGGCCGTTGGTATTAGATCAATCAGCCAACGCCCTGGGCGTGTGTCAGCGTCCAGGTAGGTTAGTATGACAATCTTGTTTGCCATGGAAAATCGGACTCAGGCGAATAACGCGTTCGCCACTCAGTAACGCACTGGACAATGTGAACACGACAGGCAGGCCGACATGGGTATGTCCATCAATGCGATGGCGTGTTCAATGGCGCCCTCGGTGGCAAGCGCTGCCGCATAGCCCTGCCATAGCGACACGTCAGCGACAAGGTGCTGCATCAGACGATCGGGCCGCGAGAGCACCAACCTCACTTGCGGCTGCGAGACGAGTTGGATTGGCATCTCGATTTCGCTCATCGATTTCGTCAAGCCTTTCCCAAGTGCCTTGAGCAATGCTTCCTTGCGAGTCCATGTGGCAAACAGCACGCCTACCTTCTCGCGGTGATCGAGCTTCCTGAAGAGAGACAGTTCCGGGTCGCTGAAAATCCTCTCAGCCAGATGCGACATGTCGATCGCGGGATCGATGCGCTCGATATCGATGCCCACCTTCGTTCCGAGACAGAAGGCGTAGGCAATGACGTCTCCGGAGTGCGTGACGCTGAACTGCAGCGGATGCTGCACGAACGGCTTGCCGTGTTCCGCGACGCGGATCGGCACCGCGTCTGGTCGTGTTCCGAAATATTGTCCCAGCATGTGGCGCAGCAAGCCTCGCGACGTCACGGAACGGCGCCGACCTGCCGCGAGGATGTGCCGATCGGCGTGACGACGCTCGGCAGGAGACAGCACGGCGTCGAGGGCGGCGAGATCGCACGTCGCCGCGGATAGCGATGCCCGCCACACATCGACGGTGCCGATCTCTGGCAGGCGGAGCGCCGCCGGCGTGTTCAGGCCAGTTCCCAACGATGCGCGAGCCGCAGCGCCACGAGGAAGAACAGGACGGTGAATGCGGTGAGCGCCAGGACCTGCGGCCAGAGCAGCATGTTGGGCGCCTGCTGCCAGAACACCTTGGTGAAGCCGTCGAGCGCCCACGCATTGAACGTGACGAGGCCCAGCGTCTGGAGAAATCCGGGCATCAGGAACCGGGGGAACATGCTGCCGCCGAGCGCACCCATCGCCAGCACGATGAGACCCGACAGGGCAAAGACGCGCGCCCGCGTCCGGCAGAAGGCCGCTACCGCCAGGCTGAAGGCCGCCGCGGCGGTGGCGGTCGGCACGCTCACGAGCAGCCAGCCACCGAGATGCGGCAGCAGGTCCAGGTGGAACAGCACGGCCGCCCACACGAAGATCGCCGTCAGCTGCGACAGGCAGAACGCCGCCGTGAACAGGAGCTTGCCGCTCAGCAGCTGGAGGAGGGACACCCGGCTCGACAGGACCCGGGCCAGGATGCCGGTCTCGTTCTCCTCGATGAGGCTGGTGGCGGCTCCCGTGGCCGTGAACAGGATGGTCATCACGCCCATGGCCGCGGCATAGAACGCGATCGTGGGATCCGGCGTCGCAGGATGCGGAACGGTCCTGACCGCCATCGCCACCGGCTGGCGCGTCAGGGCGTCGGGCGGACCAGCCTCGAAGCTCGCGGCAACCCGGCTGCGCTGCAAGGGCGTGAGGCCTCCGGTCCATCCTTCGACCGACTGCGGCCCGGCGGCCGAGAGCACCTCCGGCGTCAGGGCCAGCGCCGCCTGTTTCAGCAGGTCGCCATACGCCGGGACCGCGAGCGGGTCTGCGCCGCTGACGGCCAGTTCCAGCCGCGCCGGCACGCCGCCGGGCAGGAACCCGAGCGGGGCGGCCTCGAACCCCTGCGGGATGGCCAGGATCGCACCGACCTGGCCGTCCCGCAGCCCCGCATCGGTGGTGGCCGCCGCGTCCTCGCGGACGACCAGCCCCGGCTCCGCCCGCAGCAGTTCGACGAAACGGCGTGACACGTCGCTCCGGTCGCCATCCCTGACCCCGAGCACGCGGGTGAAGGCGGCCACGCCCGGTTGCGGGCTGCCGCGGCTCAGCACGGCGATGCCCGCGTAGATGGAAAAGAACGCCAACGGAACGAGGTAGCCGAGCAGCAGGACGATGCGGTCATGGCGGACGCTGGCCCACGACATCCGAACCACGTTCATGATCATTCCCGCACCTCGCGCCCCGTCAGGTGGAGGAACACGCTCTCCAGACTCGGCGAGCGCAGGCTCATCTTGTGCAGCTTCACTCCTCCCTGGCTCAGCTCCTCCAGCAGCGCGGGAAACTCGACGACCGCCTCGTCCAGCCACAGCCGCGCCACGTCGCCCTCGATGCGCGCGCCGCGCGCGCGCAGCCTGCTTCGCCACGCGTCGCCAAAAGCCGCGCTCTCGATCACCGCCTCGTGGCGGGAGCCGAAGATGCGCCGGATCATCTCCTGCCCGCTGCCCTCGGCGATGACCCGCCCGGCATCAATGATGGCCACCCGGTCGCACAGACGTTCCGCTTCCTCAAGGATGTGGGTGCTGTACAGGATGCCGACGCCGGCCTCGCGAAGCTCGCCGATCATGTCGAAGATGCGCTGGCGGGATTGTGGATCGATCCCGACGGTCGGCTCGTCGAGCAGCAGGATGCGGGGCTGGTGGATCACCCCCGCCGCAAGGTTCAGCCGCCGCTTCATGCCGCCGGAATAGCTCCTGACCAGCTCGCCGGCCCTGTCCGTCAGCGCGGCCATGGCGAGCACGCCGTCGATCGCCTTTTCCAGGGCGCCCGCCGCCATGCCATGGCACGCGCCGAACCATCGCAGGTTCTCGCGGGCCGAAAGGTTCGGGTAGAGCGCCAGATCCTGCGGCACCCAGCCGATCTCGCCGGCGCGGGCGGCTGCGCCCGGCGCGTGCCCGCTCCGGCCGATCCGCACCGTCCCGGCATCCGGCGACACCCGTCCGGCGATCGTGCGGATCAGCGTCGTCTTGCCCGCCCCGTTCGAGCCCAGCAGTCCCAGGACCTCGCCCTCGCGCAGGATCAGGTCGATCCCCGCCAACGCCTGGTGGCCGCCGAACGATTTGCGCAGCCCCGTGATCTCGATCGCGGGGCTGCCTGTTCCGGGTTTCGGACCGGGGGCCTGGGCGGGGTCTGCCCGGCGTGCGGTGACGAGGAAGGTGTGCGGCAGTTCGAGGTGGCTGCGCGGCGGCACCGGCAGAGGCCACCGGTTGTAGTTCGCCGTGGCGTCGCCCGGCTGCACCACGGTGGCGATCCAGCCATGACGGGCGAAGAACCGCTCGGGGTCGTCGGTGCCCGAGCGCCATCCCATGCCCTGCTGTTCGAGCGCGCCGAGGACGTCGCGCATCCACGGCGCATTGAGGTAGGACGCGCTCACCAGGTCGGTGGCCAGCAGGCTGCCCGGCGCGCTCACCTCGGCCGTCTGCGCCAGGATGCGGTTCACCGCCGACTCTTCCAGGTAGTAGAACAGGCCTTCGATCAGCCAGAACGTGGGCTGGTCCGCGCGGAACCCCGCGTCCAGCAGGCCGGGCATCCAGTCCGCCTCGAGATCCGCACCGACGGCCACGCGTTCGCAGGCAGGCTGCGGCGCCGCCTGCCCGAGGATGTCCTCCTTCAGCCCGAGTAGCGCCGGCCGGTCGATCTCGTAGACCCGCGATCCCGGCGGCCAGCGCAGGCGGAAGCTGCGCGTGTCCATCCCCGCGGCCAGCGCCACCACCTGGACGATGCCGTCCTCGCCCGCGCGCAGCAGCGCGTCGTCGAGGTAGCGGGTGCGGATCGCGAGATAGGCCGCCATCAGGCCGTGGTGGGCGCCCTGCTGCTCGGCCTGCGCCAGCATCGCCATCCCCGCCTCGCCGGCCAGCGACAGGGCGAGGGGATCGTCGAACAGCCGGTTGGGCAGGTCCCGCTCGCGGGCACGATGGGCCGCGGTCCAGCGCGCCGTGGTCGCGACGGCATCGATGCGCGGCGTGTCCGGGGATGCAGGCGTTGGGGCTGCAAGCGTGGGGGCAAGCGGCGTCGCGGCGTCACTCATGGCGCAGGGCCTCGATCGGGTTCAGCCGCGCGGCCTTGCGCGCGGGGTAATAGCCGAAGAACACGCCCACGGCGGCGGAGAACAGGAAGCCCAGCGCCATCCCGGGCAGCGACAGGACTGTCGGCCACCTCGCGAAATACGAGATGGCCTGCGTGAGCGCGATGCCGAACAGGATGCCGCCCAGGCCCCCGGTCACGCTCAGGATGACGGCCTCGGCCAGGAACTGCAGCAGCACATGCCGGCGCCGGGCGCCGATCGCCATGCGCAGCCCGATCTCGCGCGTCCGCTCCGTCACCGACACGAGCAGGATGTTCATGATGCCGATGCCGCCGACAAGCAGGGAGACCGACGCCACGGCCGCCAGCAGGACCGTCATGACGTGGCTGCTGTTCTCGGCCGTGGTGACGATCTGGCTCAGGTCGCGCACGTCGAAGTCGCCCGCCTGACCCGGCTTGATGCCGTGCCGCCGATCGAGCGTGCCGTGGATCTCGGCTTCCGCCCGGCCCACGGCCATCGTGCTGACAGCCTGCACGTACAGCACGTTCACGAAGCCGGTCAGGCGCGGCTGGGTGCCGAAGGGGTTGGGCGGCGCACCGTACGGCGTGTCCTGTGGCCTGCCGATCTGGCTCGGCACGGCCACGCCCAGGACCCGGCGCTCGGCGGTGTTGAACGGCGTCATGATCACGTCGTCCTGGTCCAGGCCCCAGCTCGTCTGGCCCTTGCCGGCCAGCAATCCCACGATGCGCAGCGGCACGCCGTTGACGAGGATGACGGCCCCCACCGGCGTCTGGTACGGCTCGAACAACTCCCGGTACGTCGTCTGGCCGATCAGCGCCACCAGCGCCGCCCCGCGGTCGTCCTCCTCGCTCAACGTGCGGCCGTCCGCGACGTGCCAGTTGCCCATGTCCGCGAAGTTCGCGGTCACGCCCTGCACCGTCGTGAGCCAGTTCTTCCTGGCGCTGAGCGCCTGGCCGGGCTGCTGGATCACGTAGCTGACCTGCGCCACCTCGGCATCCTCGCGACGCACCGCCTCGGCGTCCGCGGTCGTGAGCGTCGACGCGCCTCCGGACCCGGTCCGGGCGCCGCCCTTGCTGGCCGCACCCGGGAGCACGACCATCAGGTTGGTGCCCAGGCTCTCGATCTGCTTGCGGACCGCCTGTGCCGCGCCCTGGCCGATCGCCACCATGCACACCAGCGAGGCCACGCCGATGAACACGCCCAGCATGGTCAGCCCGGAGCGCAGGGCATTGCGCAGTATCGCCTGTCCAGCCGCAGCGACGGTCATCCAGGCAAAGGCCGGCCCGGCCGCCCGGCCTGTCCCGACGCCATCCGTCCCGACGCCGCCCATCCCGGCGCCGCCGATCCTGGTGCCATCGATCCTGGCGTCCGCCATCGCCCGGGTGCGGGCGAGCGTCGGACCGGGCCTGCGTTCGTCCGAGACGATCCGGCCATCCCGCATGGTCAGCACGCGGTCGGCGTAGTCCGCCATCTCTGCCTCGTGCGTCACCAGGATGATCGTCACGCCCGCCGTGCGGTTCAGGTCGCACAGCGTCCGCATGATCTCGTGCGACACGGCGGAGTCGAGGTTGCCGGTCGGCTCGTCGGCGAGCAGGAGGCGCGGCGCGTTGATGAGCGAGCGGGCGATGGCGACCCTCTGCTGCTGGCCGCCGGAGAGCTGCGCCGGCGTGTTCGCCACGTGGGCGCCGAGCCCGAA
>CAXSFF010000245.1:0-5754 GCA_964236035.1 uncultured Acetobacteraceae bacterium | reverse complement strand
TACGGCGCCCTGGAACCCGGCGGCGCCGCCACGGCAGCCATCCGCGCCGCCGCCGCCAAGCTAGAGTTCGTCGCCGCCGGCCAGGCCCATGTGCGCCTGACCGGCAGCGTGCCGCTCGCCGACGAGGAGTTCGCCACGGTGGCGCAGGGCGCCGTCGCCGGGCTGGTCGGCACGCTGCTGCTGGTGACGCTGTGGCTGTTCCTGGCGGTGCGCAGCTGGCGGCTGATCGTGCCGATCCTGCTGACGCTGCTGCTTGGCCTGGCGCTGACGACGGGGTTTGCGGCGCTGGCGGTGGGCACGCTGAACCTGATTTCGGTGGCGTTCGCGATCCTGTTCGTCGGCATCGCCGTGGATTTCGCCATCCAGTTCAGCGTGCGCTTCCGCGAGATGCGGCGCGAGCGGGACAGCGCGGCGGCGCTGTCGGAGACGGGGCGCCGGGTCGGCATCCAGGTGCTGGTCGCCGCCAGCGCCACCGCCGCCGGGTTCCTGGCGTTCGTGCCGACGGCGTTCGTCGGCGTGGCGCAACTGGGGCTGATCGCCGGCCTGGGCATGGTGATCGCGTTCTGCACCACGCTCACCTTCCTGCCGGCGGCGCTGGCGCTGTTCCGGCCGCGCGCCGAGGCCGGCGAGATCGGCTTCGCTCAACTTGCCCCGCTCGACGACGCCATCGCCCGGCATCGGCGGGTGATCCTGGCCGTGTTCGCCGTGCTGGCGGTGCTGGGCGCCGTCGGCATCGTGCGGCTGCAGTTCGACGCCGACCCGCTCGACACCAAGGACCCGGCCACGGAGTCGATGCGCACCCTGCGCGACCTGATGGCCAACCCGCTGACCAACCCGTACAGCATCGACGCGATCGAACCGACCCTGGCGCAGGCCGACGCCGTCGCCGCCCGCGCCGGCGCGCTGCCGCCGGTCGCCGAGGCGATGACGCTGTCGAGCCTGGTGCCGGGGGACCAGCCGGCCAAGCTCGCCCTGATCGCCGACGCCGCCAACCTGCTGTCGTCGACGCTGAGCGGCCGCAGCCCGGCGGCGCCGATCTCGCCCGGCGACCTGCGCCTGGCCAGCCAGTCCACGGCCACGGCGCTGGCCAGCGCCACCGCGAAGCTGCCGCCTGACAGCCCGTTGAGCCAGATCGCCCATGACCTGCAAGGGCTGGGAGCGGCACCCGACTCCGTGCTGATCGCGATGAACGCCGCAGTGACCCGGTTCCTGCCGCTGCAGATCGGCCGGTTGCGCGCGGCGCTTGACGCGCATCCCGTCACCGTCGCCAGCATCCCGCCCGACATCTCGCGCGACTGGCTGCTGCCGGACGGCCGCGCCCGGGTGCAGATCACGCCGAAGCCGGCGGCGAGCGGCGGCAAAGGGCTGAGCCAGTTCGTGGCCTTGGTGAGCCAGGCGGTGCCCGAGGCCGGCGGCTCGGCCGTGACCATCATCGCCACGGCGGCGACCATCATCTCGGCGTTCCAGACAGCGGCGGTCAGCGCGGTCGGGATGATCGCGCTGATCCTGGCGCTGGTGCTGCGTCGGGCGCTGGACGTGGCGCTGGTGCTGGCGCCGCTGCTGCTGTCGGCGTTCCTGACGGTGCTGGTGTGCCTCGTGCTGCCGCTGCCGCTGAACTTCGCCAACATCATCGCGCTGCCGCTGCTGCTGGGGGTGGGGGTGTCGTTCAACATCTACTTCGTGATGAACTGGCGCGCCGGCGAGCACTCGCGGCTGGCCTCGGCGACGGCGCGGGCGGTCTTGTTCTCGGCGCTGACGACGGGGACGGCGTTCGGCTCGCTGGCGCTGTCCCGCCATCCGGGCACGGCGAGCATGGGCACGCTGCTGCTGATCAGCCTGGGATGCACGCTGCTGGCCAGCCTGGTGTTCATCCCGGCGTTGCTGGCGGCTTTGCCGGTGCCGCAGACGGATAGTAGCGGCACCTGAAGCTTCTTCCCTCCCCTTGCAGGAGGGGCTGGGGGAGGGGGCGCACGCGGCCATGTGTCATCGCGAGGCCACCCCTTCTCCCGGCCTCCTCCCGCAAGGGGAGGAGGAGAAGCGTAGCGATCAGCGTTCCATGCGGCTGGGGAAGGTGGTGCGGGTTATGGCGGCGGTGTCGAGTGCTGTCCGGAAACGTGGGCTTAGCAGGGTCTCTAACTCCGCCGCGTGCTGGTAGTCCGGCATCAGCGCCCGCAGCGTCGCGTCGGCGTGGGTCGCAGGATGGAAATAAATCTCGCTGAGGCCCGGCGGCAACCGCGGCGCCAGCCGGAGCAGGCGGTCCTCCGTCATGCGGCCGGACCAGGCGATGCCGAACGCGTGGTCGTTGGTGGCCAGGCCGGCGCGCCGGGCCTGCCAGCGCAGCAGCGATGTCCAGCGTTCCAACGTTCGTGCGCCGACCCCCGGCGCGTCGCCGCAAGCTCGCAGCACGGCGCACGGCTCGGCAGGGATGCGCAGCGCGGCCAGCCCGTGCGCCCGGCCGGCGTCGATGATCATCCCTCCGACCACAGGGTGCAGGTGCATGTGCTTGTGCGCGTTGGCATGGTCCAGACGCAGCCCCGTGGCGGCAAAGGCGGCGAACTGGGCCGCAATCTCAGCGCGGAGCTGGCGGCGGGCCATGCCGTCGAAGGCGTAGCGGATGCCAAGCCGGAGCTGGTCCGAAGGGAACCAGCCACGCGCGTCAAGCAGTCGCGGCGACGGCAGCAAGGCGGCGCCCTCGATCACCACGACATGCAGCCCGACATGCAGCCCGGGCATCGACCGCGCCCGTCGCACGGCGTCGTCGACGGCATCACCAGCCACCATCAGGCTGGCGGTGGACAGCAGGCCCTCGCGATGCGCCCGCTCCACCGCCTCGTTGACCGCAACCGAAAGCCCGAAGTCATCGGCGGAAACGATGACCCGGCGAATCAACGGCGTGAAGGCAGTGCCCGCTTTGGCTAAGCCGCCTCGTTCCGGTCCCGTAGGAACTGGAAGAACTCGACGCCCTCCCGCAGCCTTCGCTTCATCATCGTCGGGCTGCGCACCATCTCGCCGACGATCGAGGCGATCTTCGGCGCCCGGAAGTAGAACTTCCGGTAGAACACCTCGACGCTGTCGAAGATTTCGGAATGCGACAAATGTGGGTAGTTCAGCGGCGCGATCTGGATGCCCGTCTCGTCGATCAGCTCGGCGTGCTCGATGTCAAGCCAGCCGTTCTCCAGCGCCTGCTTGTGCAGGAAGGTGCCGGGATACGGCGCCGCCAGCGACACCTGCAGCGTGTGCGGGTTGATCTCCTTGGCGAACTCGATGGTCTGCTGGATGGTCTCCTTGGTCTCGCCGGGCAGGCCGAGGATGAAGGTGCCGTGAATCTTGATGCCAAGCTCGTGGCAGTCGCGGGTAAACCGCTTGGCCACGTCGATCAGCATGCCCTTCTTGATGTTGTGCAGGATCTGCTGGTTGCCGCTCTCGTAGCCGACCAGCAGCAGCCGCAGCCCGTTGTCCTTCAGCACCTTGAGCGTGGCGCGCGGCACGTTGGCCTTGGCGTTGCAGGACCAAGTCACACCGAGCTTGCCAAGCTCGCGCGCGATCGCCTCGGCGCGCGGCAGGTCGTCGGTAAAGGTGTCGTCGTCGAAGAAGAACTCCTTCACCTGCGGGAAGGCGATCATCGCCTGGCGGATCTCCTCGGCGACGTGGCCCGGGCTGCGGGTGCGGTAGCGGTGGCCGCCGACAGTCTGCGGCCACAGGCAGAAGGTACAGTGCGACTTGCAGCCGCGCCCCGTGTAGATCGAGATGTACGGGTGCATCAGGTAGCCGATGAAGTAGTCCTCGATGTGCAGGTCGCGCTTGTACACGTCAGTCACGAATGGCAGGCTGTCCATGTCCGCCAGCACGGCGCGGTCACGGTTGTGCACGATGGCGCCGTTGGCGTCACGGTAGGAGATGCCGTCGACGGCTTTGAGGTCGCGCCCCTCGGCGATCTCCTTGATGGTGAAATCGAACTCGTTGCGCGCCACGTAGTCGATGCAGTTGCCCTGTTGCAGGCTCTCGGCCGGCTGCACCGCCACCTTGGCGCCGACGAAGCCGATCTTCAGCGACGGCTTGGCGTCCTTCAGCGCCTGCGCCACCTTCACGTCGGAGGCGAAGGACGGGGTCGAGGTGTGGACCACCACCATGTCGTGCTCGCGGGCGGCGGCCAGCACGGGCTCCATGCCGATCCCGGCGGGCGGGGCGTCGATCAGCTTGCTGCCTTCGACCAGGGCCGCGGGCTGCGCCAGCCAGGTCGGGTACCAGAATGAGCGGATCTCCCGCTTGGCCTGGTAGCGCGAGCCGGCGCCGCCATCGAAGCCGCCGAAGGAGGGCGGCTGCAGGAACAGGGTCTTCATCATGATCGGCTATCCTTTGCCTGGCGCCAGGCTGGGCGAGGAGATATGCAGGATGTGGCCGCGCCAGGCCACCCGGGTGCCGCCGTAGCTGGCCAGGATGATGGCGACGGACAAGCAGTCGCGGACAGGCAGCAGCCATACCGGAACGGCAGGCGGCAGCCCCAGCGCCGCGTCGATGCCCACCGCCGCCACGGCTCGCACCAGCCAGGCCGCGCCCAGCAGCACCAGTGCCCAGTGCGCGCCGCCGGTCGCCACCAAGGCCAGGCTGGCCCAGAACAGCGGATACTGCAGCGACGACAGCACGAAGCCGGTCGGGGCGACGGACTGGATCGTGCGGGCCCAGCGCAGCTCGTGCGCGAACAGCGGCCCCACCTCGATTTCCGGCACCGTGGTTGCCGGCAGGGTCAGCGCCAGCGCCACCGACAGGCCCTTGGCCACCACCAGTTGCCCGAGCACGGCGTCGTCGGCCAGGTGCTGCGCCAGAGCAGGCAGGCCGCCGATGCGGTCCAGCGTATCGCGCGTCAGCGCCATGGTGGCGCCGAGGCAGTCCTGCCGCCCCAGCCCGCGGGCCAGCAACGCGCCGGGCAGGAAGCTGTGGTTGATCTGCGACATCCCGAGGCGGGCGGCGAGCGTGTCGCTGGCGCCGATGCCGGCGTACAGCGTGGTCACCAGGCCGACGCCGGGCCGGGCCAGCGTCGCGACCAACTGGCTGAGGTAGTCGGGCGCGGCGTGGATGTCGCTGTCGGCCAGCACGATGACGTCGTGCTTGGCATAGGGATACATGTTGATCAGGTTGCTGATCTTGCGGTTGACGCCGTGCTGGGCGCAGTCGACCACGACCTCGATGTCGACGGCCGGGAAGCGCGCGCGCAGGCGGCGGAGGACGTGCAGCGCCGGGTCGGAGGGGTCCTGGAGGCCGAACACGATCTGGAAGCAGCCATATTGCTGGGCGCAGAACGACGCCAGCGCCTCCTCCAGCAGCGGTTCGTCGCCGTGCAGCGGCTTCAGGATGGTCACCGGCTGCCAGGTGCATGCGGCACCCTGCGCCCGGGCGGCGGCGGCATGGCGGCGCACGAACCACCAGCCGATGATCGCCTGGGCCAGGCCGGCCAGCGTGACCAGGGCGGCGAGCCCGCCGCCGAACTCGAATGCGCCGGATATGGTCAAGGAACGCCGGCGCCGCCGGAAAGGTCAGCCGTCTTCTTGCGGAGGCTTTCGATCAGCGGCTCCGGGCCGCTCTCGACCAGCTTGCGGAAGTCCGACCGCTGCACGGCGACGCGGCTGATGGCGCCGTCAAGCAGCACGTCGACCGCGCGCCAGCCCTCGCTTTCCTCGCGCATCACGTAGTCGATGCGGTTGGTGGTGGCGCCGCTGGTGATCTTGGTCTCGACCACCTGGTCGCTGCCGATGGTGC
>CAXSFF010000244.1:0-5768 GCA_964236035.1 uncultured Acetobacteraceae bacterium | reverse complement strand
GTTCCTCGCCGGGCGTATGCCGCGGCGGATGGGCGCCGACCCGTCGAGTCCGCGGACGGGCCTGATCCGATAGCCGCCTGCGGGCATACACCGATTTAAACGTGGTATTAAGGGCGAGCGGCCAAACTCGACGCCATGACCGCCCTGCAATCGTTCCGCAGCTCATTCTCCGCCTGGATGCAGGCATGCCTTTTCGCAGCTGGGTTGCTGTTCACCGTGGCCGCTGGCTCGGCATGGCCGGCCAGTGTGTCGCCGGTGGCCGCCGTCTACCCTGCGTGGATGACGCCGGAGGCCGCGTACGCAGCCGCTCTGGAGGCGCCGGGATGGCGGCCCATGCGGGTGCAGGCAGGGCTGTTCCCAGTCGTGTTCCTGGCGCCCGAAGCCGATGCCGTAGCGCTTGACCTGCTGCGGTTCGGACACGCCTGGATGGTGATCGCCGCCGATCGCGCCTACGGCTGCACCCCTGCACCTGCCGGAGCTGCGTGATGCTGCTCACGACCCTGCGCATCCGCGTGGCGATCCTGCTGGTCGTGACGCTTTGGATGCTGCTGGCGCTGGCCTGCGCGCTTGGCTGGTTCACGGGCGCCAACTGGGTGACGGGCAGCCTAATCGTCGGCGTGTCGGCCTCGGTCGCGAGCATCATGGCATGGCGTGATCCCGTGTCGCCGGTCAGCCTGCTGTTCATCACCACCGCCTTGGTTTCCTCGGTATCGGTCATCGTCTGGATGGTGCCGCCGTGGCTGCGCATCGACATGCACATGATCTATTTCGTGGGCCTGGCGCTGCTGGCGGGGTTGTGCAGCCTGGAGGCGATCTGGCTTGCCGCGGCGCTGATCGCGATCCATCACCTGACGCTCAACTACCTGCTGCCTGGCGCCGTGTTCCCGCTGTCGACCAGCGGCAACCTGGGCCGGGTCGCGGTGCACGGCGTCGTGGTGGTGCTGGAGGCGGGGATGCTGTCCTGGCTGGTCGTCAGCCTGAAGGCCGCCGCCGCCGCCGCACAACGGGCGCTTGACGCGGCACGGGGCGAATACGACCGGGCCGAGAGCGAGTCCTTGCTGCGTCGCCAGGCAAACGCGCGGTCCGGACAGGCTGCGAAGGAAGAACGGCACCGCCTGGCGGACCAGTTTGAGGCTGCCTGGACCGACGCCGCCCTGGCCGGAGCAGCTGCCGAACTGGATCAGCACGCGCGCCTGCTGTCGGCGGCGGCACAGGCAGCCACCATGGAATCCCATTGCGCCGCCAGCGCAGCGGCCAACGTGGCGCAAGACATCCAGGCGGTCGTCAGCGGCAGCGAGCAGCTTGCCACCATGGGTTTGGAGGTCGCGCAGATGGCCAGCCAGCGCGTTGTCCACCTGAAGGGCGTGGTCCTGCGCATCCAAGCATCCGATGCGACCTTGATGGCCATGAACGCGAGCGTCGGCAAGGTCAGCAGCATCGTGCAGATCGTCGCCAACATCGCGAACCAGACGAAGATGCTGGCGCTCAACGCCAGCATCGAGGCCGCACGCGCCGGCAATGCCGGCATGGGCTTCGCGGTGGTGGCGGCGGAGGTCAAGGCGCTGGCGCTGCAGACCCGGACCGCGACCGACGAGATCACTCGGGAAGTCGCCGCCTTGCATGATGCCTCGGGCACGGCTGTCGGCGCCATCCAAGAGATCAACGTCATGATGTCCGACGTCATCCAGGGCCGCGCCACCGTGGCGCATACCATCGAGGTGCAGAACTCCGCCATGCGGGAGATCGCAAGCGCGGCGGTGCAGGTCGCCACGCGAACCGCCGACGGCCACAAGGCAGCGATGCGGGCGATGCAGGCGCTGTCCGCCACGGATGCATCCTGTTCGGCGCTCGACGACGCGGCGGCGGCGCTGCAGGAACAGCGGATCAGGTTGCAGCAGGAATTGAACCTGGCGGTCGCGACGCTGCGCGCGGCCTGAACTTGGTGGCGATCAGTCCAGGTGCGCCATCGCGCCCGGGTGGATCGCCTGGCGCGGCAGCAACAGCGCCAGCCCGCAGGTGGTCGCCATCAGCGCCGCGTTGCAGGTCAGCGCCAGTGCCAGCGCGCCCTCGTAGGCGCCCGTGTCGGTGGCGGCGCCGAGCCGGGTGAAGAACGCGCCCACGATCACCGCCACGCCGACGGCGAACGCCACCTGCTGCACCATCGAGAACACGCCGGACGCCGCGCCCGCGTCATGCGCCGGGATGCGGCTGCTGCCGACCACGGAGGCGACCAGGGTCGGCATCGCCAGGCCCTGGCCGCAACCGTACCAGACCAGAACGGCCAGCAGCAGCCAGGGGTTGAGCGCGTGGCCGTGCGCGAGCCGGGCCATGGCGACGATCGTTATCAGCCCCGTGCCCATCAACCCCGTGCCGAAGCTGATGGTGAGCGGACCGAGCCGCCGCGCGACCCGCGCCGACAGCATGGAGCCGAGCATGAAGCCGACGCCGAACCCCACGAAGGTCAGCCCCGTCGCCAGCGGGGTGAAGCCGAAGCCGCTCTGCAGGAACACCGTCAGGCTGAGGAAGAACGCCGACAGGCCGCCGAAGAATGTCACCGTCATCACCAGGCCGAGCGAGAACGCCGGGTCGCGGAACAGCCGCAGGCTGACCAGCGGCACGCGGCCGCGCAGCTGCAATGCCCATTCGTAGAACACGAACAACGCCAGCGCCGGGGCCGACGCCACCAGCATGGCCCAGGCCCAGCCCGGCCAGCCGGCCTCGCGCCCCTCGACCAGAGGGTACACCAGCAGGAACAGCGCCACCGAGCCGATCGCGATGCCGCCAACGTCGATCGATGGCCGCGAGTCCGAGCGCGACTCGACCAGGATGCGGTGCGCCACCGCCAGTGCCACCAGGCCAACGGGAACGTTGACCAGGAAGATCGGGCGCCAGCTCAACCCGGCGATGTCCGCCTGGATCAGCGCGCCGCCGATCAATTGCGCCAGGATGGAGGCGAAGCCGATCGTGGTGGTGAAATAGCCGATCGCCCGCGCCCGCTCCGCCGCTGGGAAGGTGACGCGGACGATCGCCAGCACCTGCGGGTTCATGATGGCGGCGGTCAGCCCTTGCAGCACGCGGGCGGCGATCAGCGCGTGCGGGGTCGGCGCCAGGCCGCACAGGGCGGAGGCGATGGTGAAGCCGGCCATGCCCAACATGAACAGGCGCTTGCGGCCGAACAGGTCGCCGAGCCGCCCGCCCGTCACCAGCAGGATGGCGAAGCCGAGCCCGTAGCCGGCGACGACGAACTCCAGCTCGGCCGGCCGCGCGCCGAGGCCCGCCTCCATCGACGGCAGCGCCACGTTGACGACAAAGAAGTCGAACGAGCCGAGGAACGCCGCCGTCAGCAGCACGGCGAGCGCCAACCAGCGACGCGGGTCGGGCGAGGTCTCTACGTCGATGTCGTCGATCAGGCCTTGGGCCATCTCGTCGAGACCGGGCGCGGCGTCGGGCGTCACCGTGTCGGGCATCAGGGCAGCACCTTGCCTGGGTTCATCAGCCCGGCCGGGTCCATCGCCGCCTTGATGCGCCGCATCGCGTCCAACTCCGCGCCGCCGCGCCACTCCTGCATCATGTAGGGCTTCAACTGGCCGACGCCGTGCTCGGCGGAGAAGCTGCCGTCCAGCTCCAGCACGATGGCGCCGACCGCGTCCATGATGGCGTGGTCCTGGGCCAGGAATGCAGCCGGGTGCATCGCCTCGGGCTGGGCGAAGTTGAAGTGGATGTTGCCGTCGCCGATGTGGCCGAACGGCACGCAGCGCACGCCCGGGATCAGCGCCTCGACCGCCGCGCGGCCCCGCCGCAGCAGCTCCGGCACGCGGGAGACGGGGACGGAGACGTCGTTCTTCACGGAGGCGCCCTGGCGTTTCTGCGCCTCGGCGTGCTCCTCGCGCAGCTTCCACAGGGCGTCGCGTTGCGGGCCGCTCTCGGCGATCGCCGCGTCGGTGACGATGCCGTCCTCCAGCGCCTGTTCCAGCACGCCCTCCAGCCCCTCGCGCAGGCGGGCGTCCGGGCGCGGGGTGGCCAGCTCGACCAGGCAGTAGTGCGGCGCCGGCGCGACCGGCAGCGCGGCGCCGGGGATGTAGCGGATGACCAGGTCCATGCCGGCGCCGCTCATGTACTCGAACGCGTGCAGCGCCGCCGGGTCGTAGGACTGCAAGCGGCCGAACAGTGCCAGGGCGGCATCCGGCGACGGCACCGCGCACAGGACGACCTCCCGCTCGCGCGACTGCGGCGACAGCTTCAGCACGGCAGCGGTGATGATGCCCAGCGTGCCCTCGGCGCCGACCAGCAACTGGCGCAGGCAGTAGCCGGTGTTGTCCTTGCGCAGCCGGCGCAGCCCGTTCCAGATCTGGCCATCCGGCAGCACCGCCTCGATCCCCAGCACCAGGTCGCGCGCGTTGCCGTGGCGGACGGTGTTGTTGCCGCCGGCATTGGCCGCCAGCACGCCGCCGATCTGCGCGGTGCCCTCCGAGCTGATCGACAGCGGCAACAGGCAGCCGGCGTCCGCTGCCGCATTCTGCGCCGCCTTCAGCGTCACCCCTGCCTCGACCAGCAGCGTCATGTCGACGGCATCGACCGCCCGCACCCGGTTCATCCGCGCCAGGCTGATCACCACCTGGCCCGGCGCGTTCGGCACGCCGCCGCCGACCATGCTGGTGTTGCCGCCCTGCGGCACCATCGCCACACCATGCGCCGCGCACAGGCGCACGGCCGCCGCCAGCTCGGCGGTGTCGGCGGGGCGCAGCACGGCGGCGGGCGGGACGTTGTACAGCCGGCGCCAGTCCTCGCCATATGGCGCGATGTCGGAGATGCCGGTCAACAGCCCGCGGGCGCCGAGGCATGCGTCGAGGCCGCGCAACAGGTCCGCGGGCAGGCTTGGTTCAAGCATCGGCAATCTCCTGCAACGACAGGTGTGCCGCACCGGTCGCCGAGGCAACCCGGCGGCACGGCATCGCTGGCCTGCGTCGCTCCGTCAGGCGACCGCGTATCGCCGCGAACCAGGCAGGGTCCAATTCATCACGGGGCCTGCGGGCACAATGCGGGTCGGGTTCACGTCGCCGTGGCTCATGTAGTAGTGCCGCTTGATATGGCCAAAATCGACGGTCTCGGCGACGCCGGGCACCTGGAACAGGGAGCGCGCGTAGTCCCACAGGTTCGGGTAGTCGACGATGCGGCGCAGGTTGCACTTGAAATGCCCATGGTAGACGGCGTCGAACCGCACCAGGGTGGTGAACAGCCGCCAGTCCGCCTCCGTCACCACGTCGCCGCAGACGAACGGGGCGCGGCCGAGCCGCTCCTCCAGCCAGTCCAGGGTGTCGAACAGCGGGAACACCGCCTCGTCATAGGCGGCCTGCGTGGCGGCGAAGCCGGATTTGTAGACGCCG
Organism: uncultured Acetobacteraceae bacterium; assembly: GCA_964236035.1. Lineage (GTDB taxonomy): Bacteria > Pseudomonadota > Alphaproteobacteria > Acetobacterales > Acetobacteraceae > CAXSFF01. The sequence continues at coordinate 384 of CAXSFF010000244.1, read as the reverse complement.
TTGTTCAGCGTGCCGTAGACCCGGTTGTTCACCGCATCGATCTCGGCCCGCAGCGCCTCGGGGTAGAAGTCGCCGGGCGCCGCGCCGAGCCCGTCGAACGCCGTGTTGAACATGCGGATGATGTCGGCGGACTCGTTGCTGACGATGGTTCCCGTATGCAGGTCCCATAGCACGGGAACCGTCACCCGCCCGGTGAAGCGCGTCTCCGCCCGGGTGTAGACCTCGTGCATCAGGCGCGCGCCGAGCGGGTCGGGGATGACGCCCTCCCCCGGCTCGAACGTCCAGCCCTGGTCGCCCATCAGCCAGTGCGTCACCGACAGGCCGATCATCGGGGTGAGCTGCTTCAGGGCGCGAAAGATCAGCGTGCGGTGCGCCCACGGGCAG
>CAXSFF010000243.1:0-5776 GCA_964236035.1 uncultured Acetobacteraceae bacterium | reverse complement strand
ATGGTCTATCGGGAGGCCTGACGTGCAAAAGATAGCGATCGTCGGCGCCGGGATGGCGGGACTGGCCTGCGCGCAGGCGTTGCGTGCCGCCGGCCACAACCCGGCGCTGTTCGACAAGGGCCGTCGCGCGGGTGGGCGGATGTCGGCGCGCCGGATGATGACGCCGCTGGGCGAGGCCGGCTTCGACCACGGCGCGCAGTACTTCACCGCACGCGACCCGGCGTTCCAGGCGCAGGTCGCCGAGTGGCAGCAATTGGGCCTCGTCGCGCCATGGCCCGCCAGCGGTGCGGATGCGTGGGTCGGCACGCCGGCGATGAACGCTCCCGTCCGCCATCTCGCCGGGTCGGCTTCCGTGCAGTGGGACGTGCGGGTGGAGGCGTTGGCGAAGGCGGCCGATGGTTGGCGGCTGCATGGCAACGGCATCGAACCCGATCCGTTCGACGCCGTGCTGCTGGCGGTGCCGGCGGAGAATGCCGCGCCGTTGCTGGAGGAATGGGATCCTGCCATGGCGGCGCGGGCCGTGGCCACGCCCGCGATGCCATGCTGGACGGTGATGGCCGCGTTTGGCGAACGCGTGCCGGTCGACGCGGACGTGCTGCGCGAACGGGGGCCGATCGGATGGGCGGCCCGCAACTCCGCCAAGCCGGGGCGGAGCGGGCCGGAAAGCTGGGTCATCCAGGCTGACCCCGACTGGTCGCGGCAGCACCTGGAGGAAACGGCGGAAACTGTCATCCCGGCGTTGCTGGCCGCGTTCGCGGAGCGGGTCGGCGCCGCGCTGCCCAATCCGCTGGGAACGGCGGCGCACCGCTGGCGCTACTCCCGGTCGGGCAACTCCGGCGACGGCATGCTGTGGAACGCGCAGCTTGGGCTCGGTGTCTGCGGCGACTGGCTGCTCGGGCCAAGGGTCGAATGCGCCTGGCTGTCCGGCACCCGGCTGGCCAGCGCCATGGGTTAGTCTACAACGCCAGAAGTGTCATTGCGAGGAGCCGCTTGGCGACGTGGCAACCCAGGGCCGCACGACGGAAATCTGCCGCGTGGCCCTGGGTTGCTTCGTCGCAAGTGCTCCTCGCAATGACAGAAGTGAGATCAGGCCGTTGCAGCGCGTCAAACGCGCCGGAACGTGACGACCAGGTTGTTGGCGGGCATCTCGATCACCTCCGGCGGCGCAAAGCCGGTCGCAAGCGCCGTCACCACGTCGAGGTGGCGCAGCCCCCATCGCGGGTCGCGGGCGCGCAGGTCGGCATCGAACTCGGCGTTGCTGGGAGCCAGCGTCACGCCCGCGCGGTCGAACGGGCCATACAGCACCAGCACGGCGCCCGGCGCCAACACACGGGCCGCGTTGCGGAACAGCCCCTCGGCAGCGTCCCAAGGCGCAATGTGGATCATGTTGATGCACAGGATCGCGTCGGCCTGCTTCACCGGCCATGGATCGACGGCGGCGTCCAGCGCCAACGCCGGGCGGATGGCGGCAAGCCCGGATCGTCGCGACCAGGCGTCGATGCTCGCTAACGCCGCCGGGTCGCGGTCGGTGGGCTGGAACGCCAGGCCCGGCAACCCGGCGGCGAAATGCACGATGTGCTCGCCGCTGCCGCTTGCCACCTCCAGCACCAGGCCGCGCTCCGGCAGGATGCCGCGGACCGCGGCCAGGATGGCGTCGCGGTTGCGTTGGAAAGCCGGCGCGAACAGGCGGGGGTCTTCGGTCATCGCCGCCACGATCGCCTGATCAGCACCGCCGCGCCAACATCGCCGCGAACGCGTCGGCGCAGCGCTGCATCGGCGCCAACTTATAAGGATACAGCGCCGGCGGGTCCATGAAGTGGATGATTGCCGCGACATCCACCTCAAACACCAGCAGGCGGCCGTCCGGCGCTTCCGTGCAGTCGATCGAGAAATACTCGAGCCCGATCTCGCCGGCCAGCGCCGCGAACGCCTCGCGATGGCGCCGGGCGAACCCCGTGTCGAACTCCGCCATCGCCGCCGCCTCGGCCGCGCGCTTGGCTGCGCTCTCCGCCATGCCGGCGTTGAGGTAGTGCACCATCCAATGCTCGGACGCGGCCATGTGGCACAGGAACGGCCGGCCCTCGATGAAGGCGACGCGGTATTTGCGGAACCAGCCCTCCGGCCCGCGGTAGTCGATGAACTGCGACAGATAGAAGCTGTCGCCCGGGGTGGCGGCCAGGAAGCGGGCGATATCGGCTGGGCCGTCGCATCTCATCAGCCCGTTGCCGGCGTGCGACAGCAGCGGGCGCAGCAGCACAGGGAAGCGGCCGTCCGGCAGCAAGGCGGGGCCGCGCGCCAGCAGCGCACCCCGGTCCGCCTGCACCGTCGCCGCGCCGGCCATGCCGGGCAAGCCGCCCAGCCGCGCCGCGACGCCGTCGCGCGACAGCGGCAGGATGCGGCGCGGGTCATTGAGGATCGGTCGTGGCCAGGTGTCGAAGCGCTGCGCCAGCAAGGCGAGCGTGGCGGGCGCGTTCTCGCTGGCGGCGACGATGGCGACGTCGTGCTCCGGCAGGCGGGCCGGCAGCGGCGCGTCCGGGTCGACGAACATCAGCGTCAACTGCACTCCTGTGGCCGCCAGCAGGCAATCCAGCGGCGCGTTGACCATGAAGTCGCCCGGGGCCATCAGCACCAGCAGACGCGGGCCATGGCCGCCGTCGGCACGGACCCGGAACACCCGTGCCAGCGACAGCGCCTCCGCCTGCAACGAGGCGGCCTCGGCGGCACGGAAGTTCAGCGCGTAGGCAAGCGAGCGGTCCAGCAGCCAGGCCGCGCGGTCGACTGCGGGATGGTCCAGCGTCGCCGGCGACGGTCCGATCAGGTCGAGCAGGTCCGCAAGAGAACGCCCCTGGTAGGCGAGGCTCGCCAGCCGCGCGGTGCCATGCACGAAGGGAGGCCGCACTAGCGCGTCGAGACCCTGATCCAGCGTGCCATCCATGCGATCGTCGCCTTCAATGCCAGAGACGATGGTCGCATGGCCAGCTTAGCAAGGCGTAAACGCAGGCCCTGAAGTCATACCAATGGCATCGGATGCTGACCGCTGCACTGCACCTCCTCCCCTTGCGGGAGGAGGCTGGGAGGAGGGGTGGCCCCACGGCAAAACCCGCCAGCACCCCTCCCCCAGCCCCTCCCGCAAGGGGAGGGGAGAAAAGTCAGAAGCGGTTGCCGTCGGTATCAGGCCGCGGCGCGGATCGCGCTGGCCCTGACCTCCTCGCTGGCGCCCTCCTGGAACGTGGCGAAGTTCTCCTCGAACCGCCCGGCCAGGTCGCGAGCGGTGCGGTCGTAGGCGGCCTTGTCGGCCCAGGACTGCCGCGGGTCCAGCACGTCGTCGGGGATGCCCGGCACGCCGGACGGCATCATCAGGCCGAACACGGGATGCGGGGTGAACTTGGCATGGGCCAGGCTGCCGTCCAGCACGGCGCGGAGCAGCGCGCGGGTGTGGTGGATGGACATGCGCTTGCCGGTGCCGAACGCGCCGCCGGACCAGCCCGTGTTGACCAGCCAGCAATCCGCGCCGTAGCGCTCGATCAACTGCGCCAGCATCTTGCCGTACACCTCCGGCCTGCGCGGCAGGAACGGCGCCCCGAAGCAGGTCGAGAACGTCGCCTGCGGCTCGGCGCCGAGGCCCTTCTCCGTGCCGGCGACGCGCGCCGTGTAGCCGCTCAGGAAGTGGTACATCGCCTGCGCCGACGACAGCTTGGAGATCGGCGGCAGCACGCCGAACGCGTCGGCGGTCAGCATGACGACGTTGCGCGGCTGCCCGCCGCGGCCGGACAGGTCGGCGTTGCCGACGAACTCGATCGGGTAGCAGGCGCGGGTGTTCTGGGTGGCGCTGCCGTCGGTGAGGTCGAGGCGGCCGGCGGGGTCGGCGGCCACGTTCTCCAGCACGGTGCCGAAGCGGTGGGTGGCGTTCCAGATGCCGGGCTCGGCCTCCTGGCTCAGGTCGATGACCTTGGCGTAGCAGCCGCCCTCGAAGTTGAACACGCCGTTCTCGCCCCAGCCGTGTTCGTCGTCGCCGATCAGCGGGCGAGCCGGGTCGGAGGACAGCGTGGTCTTGCCCGTGCCGCTGAGGCCGAAGAACAGCGCCACGTCGCCGTCCGCGCCGCGGTTGGCGCTGCAGTGCATCGGCATCACGCCCTCGGCCGGCAGCTTCCAGTTCATCACCGTGAAGATCGACTTCTTGATCTCGCCGCCGTACTCGGTGCCGCAGATCACGATCATCTTGCGCGCGAAGCTCAATGCGATGGCCGTGGTGGTGCGGACGCCGAACTTCACGGGGTCGGCGTCCAGCAGCGGCGCGTGCAGGATGACGTAGTCGGGTTCGAAGCTGGCCAGCTCCTCGGTCGGCGGGCGGATGAACATGTTGCGGGCGAACAGCGCGTGCCAGGCGCTCGGCGTCACCAGGCGCACGCGCACGCGATGGGCGGGGTCGGCGCCGGCGTAAAGGTCCTGGGTGAACAGCTCCTGGCCGTCGAGGTAGGTGGCGACGTGGCTGCGCAGCGCCTCGAAGTTCTCGGCCGACAGCTTCTTGTTGACCTTGCCCCACCAGATGTCGTCCGTCGTCTCCGGCTCATCGACGACGAACTTGTCCTGCACCGAGCGCCCCGTGTGCACGCCTGTCATCGCCATCAGCGCGCCGTCGGCCGACAGGCGGCCCTCGCCAAGGCGCATCGCGTGCGCGGTCAGCGGCGCGGCGGACAGGTTTGGATAGATCCGCTTCTCGCTGGCAACGCCGGTTCCGGCCAACGGGTTGGCCGAGGTGGCAGTACTGGTCTGGCTCACGGGAAGTCTCCTGATGAAATTACGGTCATTGTTAAACAGAGTAGCGCGATAATCCACCCTGCCGTGAGGGGAACCCAGCAACAAAGGCCCACGTGCAGTACGATATGTTACCGCCGCTCCTCGAAGCGACGCAGGCGCTCGGCGATGGCCGACGGCTCAGTCTCCTGCATGATGTCGCCGGCGAGCGCAATGCAGTCGGACAGGGTGGCGGTGCGCACGGCCTGCTTCACCCGCGGCACCGCCGTCGCGTTCATGCTGAAGCTGCGCAGGCCAAGTCCCAGCAGCATCGGCACGAACCGCGCCTGCGCCGCCATCTCGCCGCAGACGGAGACGGGGATGCCGCGCCGCTGCGCCGCCTGCACCGTCATCTGGATCATCCGCAGCAACGCCGGGTGCAGCGGGTCGTAGATGTCCGCCGCCGTCTCGGCGCGGTCGGCGGCGAGGGTGTACATGGTGAGGTCGTTGCTGCCAATGGCGAAGAAGTCGCTGGCCGCCGCCAGGGCGTCCGCCATCAGCGCCGCGGCCGGCGTCTCGATCATGATGCCCAGCGGCGGCAGCGGCTCCGGCAGCGCCACGCCGCGCGTGCGCAGTTGGCCAGCCACGCGGTGATAGGCCTCCCGCGCCGCCCGCACCTCGGCGATGTTGGTCACCATCGGCAGCAGCACCTGCACGGGGCCCCACGCGGCGGCGCGCAGGATGGCGGCGAGCTGGGTTTCCAGCAGTTGCGGATGCCGCAGCAGCAGGCGGATGCCGCGCAGCCCCAGCGCCGGGTTGGCATCCGGCGTCGCGGGCACGATGCCGGCGCCGACCAGGGCCTCGATCTCCTTCTCGCCGCCCCAGTCGAGCACGCGGATGGTGACGGGGTCGCCGGCCATCGCCTCGACGATGGCGCCGTAGATCTCCGCCTGCGCCAGCTCGTCCGGCAGGTGCTCGTTGTTCATGAACAGGAACTCGCTGCGCAGCAGGCCGACCCCGTGCGCGCCGGACTGCGCGATCA
>CAXSFF010000242.1:0-5801 GCA_964236035.1 uncultured Acetobacteraceae bacterium | reverse complement strand
GCAGGAACGTGCTCATGTCGCTGCTGTATTGGTAAGTGTGCGCGATGAAGATGCCCGCCGGGTCCGGCCGGAAAATCAAGGTGACGGCGTCGAACAGGCGCGGCGTGCCATACCAGTTGAAGCGGTTGCGCCGCGTCTCGGCGGTCGGCTCGAAATGCTCGCCCAGCCCTTCCCGGATGGGGCTGTTGATGCCGTCGGCGGCGATGACCAGGTCAGCGGGACCAACCTGCGCAACGGCGGTGATGCGCTCGCCGAACCGCATCTCCACCCCGACCCGGCGGCAGTTGTCCTGCAACACACGCAGCATCTCGATCCGCGACACCCGCGAGAAGCCGTTGCCGCGGATCGGCACGGCCGTGCCGCGGTGCACGATCTCCATGCGGTCGCAGCGCGCGTGGTGACGGGTGAACTCGGCAAAGAACTCGGGATCGGTGTCGCGGATGAATCTCAGGGCCACGTCGGAGAACACCACGCCCCAGCCGTAGGTGGCATCCGCCGGGTTCTGCTCGAACACGGTGATCTCGTGGGTGGCGTCATGCTTCTTCATGAGCATGGCGAACAGCAGGCCGGCAGGGCCGCCGCCGATGATCTTGATGCGCATGGTCAGCCCGCCATCCGCTCGGCGGGCCGGGCAGGGTACCGGCCGGACAGCAACGCGCCGGCGCCGGGCACCACGGGATCCAGGCCCAGGCGATCCAGCATGCCGCGGACGGTGCAGACGGCGGTCGAAACCACCGGCAGGCCGAGCCGGTCCTCGACCACCTGGATGGCCGCAAGCGAGGGCATCTGCACGCAGGCCGACAGCACGACCGCGTCGACGCCGGACAGGTCCAGGCTGTCCACGTCGGCGGTCAGCAGCATCGGATCGCGCGCGCCCACTGCCAGGTTGTCGTCGATCTCGAAGCAGCGATGCGAGGAGACGGCGATCCCCTCGGCCTCGATGTACCTCACCACCAGGTCGGTGAGCGCCTGCATATAGGGCGCCAGCAGCGCCACGCGCCGGGCGCCCATGATGTGCAATCCCTCGACGAGCGCGCCGGCCGAGGTCATCACGGGGGCGTTGCAGCCATTCTCCCGCGCCGCGGCGGTCAGGTCGCGCTCCACCTGCCGGTGGTAGCCGGTCCCGCTCGCCATGATCGCGACCAGGCAGGCCGTGCTCATCACGTCGACCCGTGCGTCGGCCAACTCCGCAGCGCAACGCGGTCCCTGGGCATTCATGGCGACCAGCTCCTCGCGCGTGACGCGCTTCATGCGCATGCGGCTGGAATGGAAGGTGAACCGCTCGTCCGGCCGCACGCCTTCGCGGGCGCGCAGCATGGCGGGGATCTCGGTCTCCATCGTCGTGTTGGAGCTTGGCACGATCTGGCCGATGCGGAACAAGGCGGACGGCATGGGTTTTCTCCTGTTGTTCAGGCTTGTTTCAGGCTGTCACGGGTTGGCCGGCGCGCTCGGATTCCTCGTCGGCCAGCTTGGCGGCTATCATCTTGCGCAGCGCCGGCTTGTCGAGCTTGCCCACGCGCGTGGTCGGGAACTCGTCCATGACCTCGATGCGCTCCGGGCACTTGAACTTGGCGAGCCCGGCCTCCGACAGGAAGGCGATCAGGTCTGGAATGCTGGGTGCCGCATGGCCTGGCCGCAGGATGAGGTAGATGCAGCCCCGCTCGCCGTAGATGAGGTCTGGCATGGGGACCAGCTTGGCGTCGGACACCGCCGGGTGCCGGCTGACGAGCGCCTCGACCTCCTCGCAGCCGATCTTCTCGCCGCCGCGGTTGACGTTGTCCTTGATCCGCCCTTCAAAGGCGTAGAACAGCCGGCCATCGGCATGGTGGGCCCGCATCATGTCGCCCGTGCGCACGAAACCGTCCGGCGTCGTCCCTTCCCGAGTGGCCTCGGGCGCGTTGTAGTAGCCACGCAGGCTGGACGGCCCGCGAAAGCACAGCTCCCCTATCTCGCCGACCGGCACGGATGCCCCCTCCGGGTCGCGCAGGTCGATCTCGTCCGCCGGCTCGCCGGAATAGCCCTGCGTGTCGTGGCGCATGGCTACAGGCGCCGAGGCGGGCGTGCCCAGCAGCAGCCCTTCGGTGATCCCGAACAGGTTGGAGCAGGGCACGCCGAGATGCGCTTCCAGCGACCCGGCGCGGCTCATCGTCGCGAAGTGCCGCAGAGACGACAGGTCGTGGCGGCCGATCTCGGCATAGGCGATCAGCTGCGGCGCGACGGGGCCGATGGACAGCGCGTGCGTGACCCGCTGCTCCTCCACCAGCTCCAGCATGCGGCGGATGTCCACGCGCGGCATCAGCACGACGGGCATCCCGATCAGCAGGGGCGGGATCAGCGCATAGAGCTGCCCGGCGTTGTGGATCAGCGGCAGCGACCAGATCAGCTTGCAGTCCGCGTCGATGCCGTAGCAGCGCATCCAGCCCGCGCTGTTGCCGAGATACTCGCCGTGGAAGCGCGGGATGATCTTCGGTATCCCCGTGGTGCCGCCCGACAGCTGGAAGCTGAGCACGTCGCCCGAGCCGAGGCGGACGGCGGCCAAGCGTTCGCGCGCTTCCTCGAGCGGTTGCGAGGCGATCAGCGCCCTTGCGTCGCCTGGGCCATCGCCGCGGATCGTTACCAAGTGCTCGATATGCGGGTGCGCCGCCATCATGCGGCGGGCGAACGCCTGCAGGTCGAAGCTGCCCAGGTCGGCCTGCACGACATAGGCGCGGCAGGCGGACATGCGGGCGAGTTGGCCGATCTCTATCTCGCGATACTGCGGCACCGCGCACACCGGCACGACCCCGGCCTTGTAGCAGGCGACCAGTGCGACGACGGTCTCGACTGACGTGCCGAGCTGGAACATGGCGCGGTCGCCCGGCAGGAGCCCTAGCGCCAGCAGCGCGGCGGCCAGCCGGTCGGTCTCCTCGTCCAGCTCCCGGAATGTCACGGTGCGTTCGTCGCTGATGAAGGCGGGCCGGTCCGGCAGCGCGCGCGCCGTTCGGCGCAGCGCATCCCCCACCGTCAGGTCGCGCCAGGCCGCGGACGCGATCCAGCCGTCGGCCAAATCGTCCGGCGCGTAGGCGACGCCTTCGATCGGGTGGTTCACGTGGCGCATCGTTCCCTCCGCTTTTTATCTGTTCAGGCTGGGAAAGTCGCATGGAGCCAGTCGGCGACCATGCGGCCGGCGACATAGCGTCCTGCCTCCTTGTTCGGCGTCAGGGCGCGGCCGTGATGATCGCCCCGAACGCGCTCGTGCTGCACTTTCGCGCTTCCCAACCCGGCGGCGATTGCCGCGATGACGGACGGGAAGCAGCACTGGTCGCCGGTGTACTCGATCAGCAGCACCGGTTGCGTGATGGCTGGGGCCGTCTTGGACAGCAGGGCGTTGGACGACAGCCCGGACCAGGTGGACAGCCAGCTTTCGGGGGTGCAGGTCCGTGCGAAGCCGACCGCGCCGTAGTTGGACGCGAACGGGTCGCGGCCCCACAGCGAGCCGTATTTGCGGTCCGACGGGTCGAGTGTGAGGTCGAAGCAGCGCAGGTCGGCATCCGTGCGCCAAACCGTCATGATGGGCGTGTGTGCGGCCCGGCGGCGCTCCGCCAGTCCGGCGCCCCCGGCCTTGACCGCCTTGCGCGCGCCCATGCGCTCGCGGATCAAGGCGCGGGCCGTACGGTCCAGACGCTCCACCCGGGCATGCTGGGCGGCGCGGAACCGCTCGACGAACCCGGCGTCGTAGCGCGACGGGGCGGGATGCTCTCCGTAGCCATTAGCTGGCGAGAACGGATCGAGCGCCGGGTCGACGGACAAGGCGTCCGCCTCGTCTGTGACCGACGGGTCGATGCAGCCCATCAGCAGCGCCCCTTGACCCGGGTGCGGAGCCACCAGGATCACGCCATCCACGAGCGGCATGTCGAGCGTGGCGAGGCCGGTGGCGCGGCCGCCGGGCGTCCGCTCGATCCGCTCAGCCGGCGGCAGCGCACTTTGCTGGACGTAAAGCGCGAACAAGCCGCTGCCGCCGGAGTTGCCGCACAGGACGATGTGCCGGAACCCGGCGTCGCGCAGGAATTTCAGTCCCGCCGCCACGTCGTGCAGAGCGATCTCGTGCTCCAGCCGGATGTCGTTGCCGACCGAACGCGGCGACTGCGACCAGGCCGCAGACCCGGCGCCGACGATGTCGGGGATCAGGTAGTGGCAGGCCATGAACTCGCGCGGGTGCATGATGCAAACGACGGTGTCGGTCGGCGTGTTGACATAGAGCGTGCCGCCAGTCGCGGCGCCGTCTGCGGTGCGCAGCACGACGTTGCGCGTGACGGTGCCCGGTGGCACGTCGCGCGGGTTCCAATCCGTGTTGAGAAATCCGGCGGTGGCACCGCCCGCTGCCGGCTGAGCGGCAGGCTTAGCCTTCAGCGTTGTGGCGTCCGTCATGGCTGGCACTCCTACGAAGGGCCGGTGATGGGCTTGTTGGTCGCGACCAGGCGAATGCGCTCGCTGTCGAAGCGGGTGATCTTGCCGTCGATCCCGGCCGTCATGCAGCCGAACCAGATCGCTTCGTTCATGCCCGTGTCGGAGCGATGGATCTCCACCTCCGCGTCGAACTCGACGTAGTGGTAGCCGCGCTGCGGCGGATGGGTTCGGCAGCGGTCGCTCCGCAGCGCGGCGTTCAGCAACGGCCGGAACTCCGGTACGTCGAGCACGAAGAAGCCGCTCATGCCACTTCCTCCGCGAGGTGCCGGCGCACGCCGTCGCTTTTGGCGCGCCACAACTGCTCGATGCTGGCGAACTTGCCGGTCTGCTCCAGCGCGATCGCGGCCTCCATGGTCAACGTCGCATCCGCGGCGTCCAGCCGCTCGGTGTCGCGCAGCGTGCGCGTGATCTCCAGCGGGTAGAAGTTGGGATCGCGGAAGTAGATGGACTCGATGGTCTCATGCGGCACGAACTGGCTGACACGCACGCCATGCGCTTCCAGTCGCTGCTGCCACGCGAGCAGTTCGGCCTCCGTCTCGACGCGCCAGGCCGTGTGGTTCGCCATGGCCATGTAGCCCTTCGGAACTACCAGCTCCGGCGGCTGCTCCGTGCCGATATAGTAGAAGAACGCGATGGAACTGTCCTGGCCGCTGTCGAAGAAGAAGTGCAGGAAGTCGGCGTGCTGCTCGCCTTCCCTGCCGCCCCAGCCCTGCGCCGTGATGGCGTGGACCAGTTCGAGCCCAAGGACGTCCCGATAGAAGCGGACCGTATCGCCCAGCTTCCAGGTCGGCCGGGCAGTGTGGTCCACGCCGTGCAGCCTGGGTGCTGTTGTCGCGACGCTCATGACGACCTCCGTTTCATTGGCATGGGTGCTTCTATAGCAATAACTGACATCTTCGTCAATATGCTAACGCTAGTGACAGCAATCCTGTCGGATTTGCCACAGCCGGGCGATGCGCGGCCGGCCGCGGCAGCGCAGCACATCACGAAATGGCCCTGTCAGGCCGGCCGCTTCAGCGAGTGCTTGGCCGCAGGAGCCAGGCTATTGCCTAGGTGCTCCAGGTCGTCGCGGAGTATCTTCAACCATGCCTGGGGATCGGTTCCATCCTCCGGCGAGGCGGGCCGGGACACCATCGCGGTGCCTAGGTCACCGATTATGTCGGCGACCTGCTCTTGGCTCAGCCGTCCGCCCGCCTGGAACCACTGCACCGTCGAGCTGCACATGCCGAAGATGCACAAAGCAGCCACCGTGGGCTCAATTTGGCGAAATTGTCCGGTCGACACCCCGCGCCTGATCACGTTGCGGAAGCTGTCGAGCAGGTCACGCTTGGCGGCGTCCTGGACGGCGCGAAGAT
>CAXSFF010000241.1:0-5809 GCA_964236035.1 uncultured Acetobacteraceae bacterium | reverse complement strand
TCGAGGGCGGATTGATGGGCGAGACGGTGCATGGCGGCCTCGCGGAACTGTGCCGCGCCCGCGCGCACCAGCTGATCCGCCTCCCCGAAGGCGTGTCCTACGCCGATGCCGCCGCATTGCCGGTGGCGTACGGCACGGCGTTGCGCATGATGGTGACCAACGGCGGCGTGAAATCCGGCGACAAGGTGCTGATCCTCGGCGCGTCCGGCGGCGTCGGCGTGTGCTGCCTGCAACTGGCCAAGCTCGCGGGGGCGGAGGTGGTCGCCTGCGCCGGCAGCGACGCCAAGGCGGAGCGGCTGAAGCAACTCGGCGCCGACCATACCATCAACTATGCCGAGCAGGACTTCATGAAGGCGGCATGGGGCCTGTACGGCAAGCCGGCGCGGCGCGGCAAGGACGCCGGCAACGGCCTCGACATCGTGGTCAACTACACCGGCGGCGATACCTGGGTGAAGTCGCTGCGGGTGCTTAAGGTCGGCGGCAAGCTGCTGACCTGCGGCGCCACCGCGGGCTACGACCCGGCGGAGGACATCCGCTTCATCTGGACGTTCGAGCTGAAGCTGCTCGGCTCCAACGGCTGGATGCGCGAGGACCTGCACACGCTGCTGGACATGGTGGGCACGGGCAAGCTGAAGGTGCTGGTCGACAAGACGTACAGCCTGGACGACGCCGCCGTGGCGCTGAGCGTGATCGAGGACCGCAAGGTGTTCGGCAAGGTCGTGGTGACGCCATGAGCGAAACCCTTGGCATCCCCGCGTTGCAGGAACGGCTGGCGAAATCGCCGTTCATCGCGTTCCTGAACATGACCGTCACCGAGGCCGACCCGGCGGCGCAGCGCGTCGCCATGACCATCCCGATGCGCCCCGAGTTCGAGCGCGCCGCCGGCACCGGGCAGTGGCACGGCGGCCCGCTCGCCGCCATCATCGACACGGTCGGCGACTATGCGCTGGTGATGATGCTGGGCCGGCCGCTGCCGACGGTGAACTTCCGCGTCGACTACCTGAAGCCCGCCGTCACACCGATGCTGACCGCAACGGCAACCGTGCGCCGCGCCGGCAAGAGCGTCGGCGTGGTCGACGTCGACCTGCACGACGCCAAGAGCAGCCTGGTCGCGGTCGGCCGCGCCACCTACTCCACTCTTTGAACCACGAGGATCGCGCCATGCTGGCCACCAGACGGACATTGCTCGGCGCCGGCCTGGCATTCGCCACCATGGCGCGGGCGGCGGACGCGCCGAAGCGCGGCGGCACCATCGTCGCCACCTGGGGCGGGTTCGAGCCGCAGGCGCTGTTCGTGCCCGGCGGCGGCGGCTCCAGCCCCGAGTTCTCCTCCACCAAGATCCTCGAGCACATGGCCATCATCACGCCGGACTTGGCCTTCGTGCCGGCGCTGGCGGAATCGTGGGCGCACTCCGACGATTTCCGCGAGCACCGCCTGGTGGTCCGCCGCGGCGTGACCTGGCACGACGGCACGCCGTTCACCCCCGACGACGTCGTGTTCAACGTGATGCAGTACTGGCGCCCGATCACCTCGCCGGTCGCGCTGAAGGGACTGCAAGGCGCCGACGCGCAGGGCGACACCGTGACGGTGCGGTTCGCCGACCCGACGCCCGAGTTCCTGTTCCTGTCGCTGCTGGCCGGGCAAGGCGGCGCGGTGATCCCGAAGCACATCTATGACCACGGCGAGATCGCCACCAACCCGGCCAACAATGCACTCATCGGCACGGGGCCTTGGAAGTTCAAGAATTGGGCGCGCGGCAGCAACATCGAGTACGAGCGCAACGCCGCCTACTGGAACGCCGGCGAACCGGGCGCCGACCGGCTGATCCTGCGCTACTTCCGCGACCCCGGCGCGCGCGCCGCCGCGATGGAGGCCGGCGAGGTGCAGATCGGCACCTTCAACCCGCTGTCGCCGCCCGATATCCGCCGCCTGGTGAAGACGGGGAGGTTCGTCTCCACCACCCGCGGCTACGAGAACACGCTGTGGCAGCTCACGCTCGAAATGAACACGCGCAACCCGATCCTGGCGCGGCGCGAGGTGCGGCAGGCGCTGTGGCACGCCATCGACCGCAAGTTCATCGCCGACGTGATCTTCTACGGGCTGGCCAAGCCCGGCATCTCCGTCATCAGCCAGAACAACAGCAAGTTCTTCACGCCGGACGTGCCGCAGTACCCGTTCGACCCGAAGCGGGCGGAGGCGCTGCTGGACGCCGCCGGGCTGCCGCGCAAGGACGGCGGCAGGCGGTTCGCCGTCAACCTGGTCGCCGCCGGCTGGTTCACGGAGAACGGCAAGGCCGGGCAGTACCTGAAGCAGGCGCTGGAGGATGTCGGCGTCGGCGTCGCGCTGACCGTGCCGGACCGCCCGACCTCGCTGAAGCGTATCTACACCGACTACGACTACGATCTTGCGATCTCCAACAACTCCAACCCGGCCGAGCCTACCCCATACACGACGCAGTACTTCGCGACCGAGGGGATCGTGAAGGGCGGCGCGTTCCGCAACGCCACCGGCTTCTCCGACCCGGTGATGGACAAGCTGGTCGACGCCGTCGCCACGGAGGCTGATCCGCCGAAGCGCCTCGCGCTGATCCACGAGTTCCAGCGGCGGGCGATGACCGAGATGGTCTACGCGCCGCTGGTCGACATCGACAGCGTCACCGTGGCCACGTCCGCCATGCGCGGCTACGAAACCACGGGCAACGTCATGAGCGACGCCTGGGGCGGGGTCTGGAACGCCGCTTGAGCGCCTTGCGTCTCATCGTGCGCCGGTTGCTGGCGGCGGTCCCGCTGCTGCTGGGCGTGATCGTGATCAATTTCTGCCTGATCCAGTTGGCGCCTGGCAGCTTCCTGGACGTGATGACGTCCGACAGCCAGATCACCGACCCCGCCATGATCGCCCACATGCGCCAGGTCTACGGCCTGGACCAGCCGGCCTGGATGCAGCTGCTGCGCTACGTCTGGTCGATCGCGCACCTCGACTTCGGCTACTCCTATCGCCAGAACCAGCCGGTGATCGACGCGATCTGGCAGCGGCTGCCGGCCACGCTGCTGCTGATGGGCAGCGGCCTCGCCATCGCTGCCACCGTGGGCATCGGCGCCGGCATCCTGGCGGCGCTGGGCGTCGGCACGGCCTGGGACACGCTGATCACGGCGGCGGCGCTGCTGTGCTTCGCGGCGCCGTCGTTCTGGCTCGGGCTGATGCTGATCATCCTGTTCGCGGTGAAGCTCGAATGGCTGCCGGTCGGCGACATGCGGACCATCGGCGGCGCGGACTCCGGCCTGGCCATGGTGGCCGACGTCGCCCGCCACCTGGTGCTGCCGGCACTGTCGCTCGGGTTGTTCTATGCCGCGATCTACACGCGGGTGATGCGCGCCTCGATGCTGGAAGTCGCGCGCATGGATTTCGTGCGCACCGCGCGGGCCAAGGGGCTCGGACGCGCGCGCATCGTGCTGGCGCATGTCGCGCGCAACGCGCTGCTGCCCGTGGTGACGATCTTCGGCCTGCAACTGGGCACCGTGCTGGCCGGCAGCATCACCATCGAGACGGTGTTCGGCTGGCCCGGCATCGGCCTGCTGCTGCTGGACAGCGTGATGGCGCGCAACTACCCCGTCGTGCTCGGCGTGCTGGTGCTGAGCGCCACCGTCGTCATCGTCGCCAACATCGTTGTAGACCTGGTCTACATGCGGCTCGATCCGCGCATCGTGCTGCGCTGATGTTGCCCCCGCCTTGATAGACGTCTTGCGTCGGTTCGCCCGCAACCGCGGCAGCCTGCTGGGCGCGCTGGTCCTGCTGGGCGTGCTGCTGATGGCGGCGTTCGCCTCGCTGGTGTCGCCCGCCGACCCGCTGCGCATCGTCGCCCCGCCGGAACTGTGGCCCGGCGACGACCCGCGCCACTGGCTTGGCACCGACAGCGTCGGCCACGACATGCTGGCGCTGATCCTGTACGGCGCCCGCGCGACGCTGATCGTGGGCCTCAGCGCCAGCCTCGCCGCCACGCTGATCGGCACCTGCGTCGGCGCGCTCGCCGGCTATTACGGCGGCAAGGTGGACGCCGGCCTCACCAAGCTCACCGAGCTGTTCCAGACCATTCCCAACCTGGTGTTCATCCTCACCATCGTCGTCATCCTCGGCCCGCGCCTGCTGCACACCGTGTTCGCCATCGCCGTGGTGTCGTGGACGCCGCTCGCCCGCCTGGCGCGCGCCGAGTTCCTGTCGCTGCGCGACCGCGAGTTCGTGCAGGCCTGCCGCGCCATGGGCATGTCCAGCCCGCGCATCATCCTGTTCGAGGTATTGCCCAACGCGCTGCCGCCGATCGTGGTGCTGGCCTCGCTCACCGTCGCCAGCGCGATCCTGTTCGAGGCGGCATTGTCGTTCCTCGGCCTTGGCGATCCGGATGTCGCAAGTTGGGGCCGCCTGGTCGGCGAGGGCAAGGAGCTGATCCGCAGCTCCTGGTACATCTGCGCCATCCCCGGCGGCGCCATCATGCTGACGGTGCTGGCGCTGAACCTGGTCGGCGACGGGCTGAACGACGCGCTCAATCCAAAACTGCGGGACCGTTGAGCGCGCTGGAGGTCCGTGGCCTGCGCACGGTGCTGCACACGCGCTCCGGCGTGCTGCCGGCGGTTGCCGGGCTTGACCTGTCGGTGGCGGCGGGGGAGACGCTGGCACTGGTCGGCGAGAGCGGCTGCGGCAAGTCGCTCACCGCGCTGTCGATCATGCGGCTGCTGCCGGAGCCGCCCGCCCGCATCGCTGCCGGCAGCGTGCGCGTCGCCGGGCGCGAGCTGCTGGGACTGAGCGAGCGGGCGATGCGCCGGGTGCGCGGGCGCGAGATCTCGATGATCTTCCAGGACCCGATCGGCTCGCTGAACCCCGTCGCCACCGTCGGCGCGCAGCTGCGGGAGGTGCTGCACGCCCACACCCCCTTGCGCGGCGGCGCGGCGCGGGCGCGGGCGATCGAGCTGCTGCGCCTGGTCGGCATCCCCGACGCTGCGGCGCGGCTGGACGAGTTCCCGCACCGGCTGTCCGGCGGCATGTCGCAGCGGGTGATGATCGCCATGGCCATCGCCTGCGAGCCGGCGGTGCTGCTGGCCGACGAGCCGACCACGGCCCTCGACGTGACGGTGCAGGCGCAGGTGCTGCGGGTGCTGCGCGACATCCAGCGCCGCACGGGGATGGCGATGCTGCTGATCACCCATGATTTCGGCGTGGTGGCGGAGGTGGCGGACCGGGTCGCCGTCATGTACGCCGGGCACAAGGTGGAGGAGGCGGACGTGCTGGCGCTGTTCGACGCGCCACTGCATCCGTACACGCGCGGCCTGCTGGCGGCGACGCCCGTGCGCGGGGCCGCCACGCTGCAGGAGATCCCTGGCCAGGTTCCTGGCCTGTCGGAGCTGCCGCCGGGTTGCCCGTATGCGCCGCGCTGCCCGTTGGTGATGCCGCGCTGCCTCCGGCAGAACCCGCCGTTGACCTCGCCGCATCCTGGCCAGGTCGTGGCGTGTTTCGCGACGGGTGTGGCCGATGCTGCTTGAGGTGCATGACCTCGAAGTGGAGTACGCCACCGCGCGCGGCCGGCTGCGTGCCCTTGCCGGGGTGACGCTGGCGGTCGCGGCGGGCGAGACGCTGGCGGTGGTCGGCGAGAGCGGCTGCGGCAAGTCCACGCTGGGCCGCGCCATCATGGGGCTGGCCCCCGTCGCCGCCGGGCAGGTCCGCTTCGACGGTCATGACGCGGCGCACGGCGGGCGGGGGCTGCGGGCGGTGCGGCGCGGCTCCGCCGTGGTGTTCCAGGACCCGGCGGGCTCGCTCAACCCGC
>CAXSFF010000240.1:0-5810 GCA_964236035.1 uncultured Acetobacteraceae bacterium | reverse complement strand
CGTACCTGCGGGCGCGGCAGACTGCCGACCGCATCGAGGCCGTCGGCGGCCTGGAGGCGGGCCACGACCTGCTCCGGGCCCTGCGCGACAACGGGCTGGCGGTGACGGCCACCAACCCGCTGCTGATCGCGCAGATCAGGAACGGCGACGTGGGCGTCGGCATCCTTCCCAGCGAGGCCGCGTTCGCCCTGGCGCAGCGCGACCGAAGCTTCCGCGTCACGGTGCCGCGCCCGGCCGGCCTGGTCCCGGCCGTCATCGGCGTCAGCGCCCGCGCGACCCCAGCCGCCCGCGCCGCGGCCGAACGCTTCATCCGCTTCGTGCTGACGCAGGAGGGGCAGCGGCTGATCTTCCAGTCCACCGCCGAGGGCTACGCCTGGCCGCCGATCGTCGGCGCACCCGTCCCGGAAGGCCTGCCGCCGCTTGCCGATACGCCCTGGGTCCATCCTGACGCCGGCCTTTGGGGCGCCCACGAGGCCGAGGAGGTCAGCTGGTTCCGGCGAGAGGTCGCGCGATGACCGGTCGCACGGCCGCGCTGCTGCCGCTCGCGGTCGGCGCTTTCCTCACCTATCCGCTCCTGCGCTTCATGCTGCTGCCGCTCGTTCCCGCATGGGGGCCCGATCTCGCGCTGCCACCGGTAGGCAAGGAGCTAGGGCTTGGCTTGGCGGCGGCGAACTCCATCCGCCTCGCGACCCTTTCGGCGGGCTGCGCGCTGCTTCCGGCGGTCTGGCTTGGCTTCATGCTGGAGCGGCGCGCGTGGCGTGGGCGCCAGGTCCTGACGGTGGCCTTGTTCCTCCTGTTCCTCCTGCCGGGCTATCTCGTCGCCGCGGGCTGGCAAATCCTGCTCGGGACGGAGGCGCTCCGCGCGGTCCCGACGGTGCGCGAGGCCTTGCTCGGCTGGCCCGGCCTGATCGGCCTCACGGCGCTCAAAGGGCTGCCGGTCGCCACGCTGATCGCTCGGGTCGGCTGGGCCGCCCGGCGCTCCCGGCTCGAGGAGGCGACGCGCCTGCACGTGCGCAGCCGCTTCCGGCGCGCCCTCCTGTCGGCCCGGCCGATGCTGCCCTTCGGCGCCACCGGCTTCCTGATCGTCTTCGTCGAGGGCACCCAGGACTACGGCATCGCCGCCACGCTCGGCGCACGGCTCCATGTGCCGCTGCTGGTGGGCGAGGTGTACGCGAGCCTTGCGAACTGGCCGATCTCCTGGGCGCGGGCAGCGCAGGCGGGGAACTGGCTGGTGCTGATCGCGCTGCTGCCCGTGATCGTCCGGCTGCTGCTGCCCAAGCCGCCGCCGCCGCTGCTCGACCGTGGCCTCGTGCCGCCGCCGCCGCCCGCCTCGGTCATGGAGCGCCTGCTCGGCTGGTGCGCGACCCTGCTCCTGCTGGCCGTCGGCACGGGTGTCCCCCTGCTCGCCTTGGCGGCCGACGCCGCGACGCCTGATGCCGGCCGCCTGTCCGGCGAGGCTTGGCACGCGCTGCTCGCCTCGGCCCTCTACGGCTTCGTGGGTTCGCTCGCGGCGGTATGCCTCGCGGCTGCGCTCATCGGACAACGAACCAATTCGAGGGTGCAGGGCGTGCTCACCTGGTTGCCGATGGTCAACCTGGCGGTGCCCGGCATCGTGCTTGGCGCCGCCTACGTCATCGCCTTCAACGCGCCGCCGCTGCCGCTCGTCGGCACGCCGCTCGCGCTGTTGCTGGCCGACATGGCGACGCAGTTCCCTCTGCTCACGTTCGTCCTGCGCGCGCCGATGGAAGCCCGCAGCACAGTCTACTCCGACGCCGCGCGGGTGCACGGCATCGGCTGGGCCGATCGGATCGAACGCATCTTCCTCCCGCCCCTCATCCGCCCGCTGGCCTGGGCGTGGTCGCTCGCATTCTGCCGGCTGTTCTTCGAGCTCCCGCTGGCGCAGATGCTGGCGCCAGCCGGCGGCGAGCCGGTCGGGGTGGCGCTTGTCCAATTGCAGCAGTCGCTCCGCTTCGCCACGGAAGCCCGGCTGGCGCTGCTCGCGGTGGCGCTGTGCGGCGCCGTCGTCACCGTTGTCGCCCTGCTCGCCGAGCGCAGCCGATGAACGACCCGGCGGCGGTGCTGCAACTGACAGGGCTGCGCCGCTCCTATGCCGGACGCGAGGTGCTTCGCGGCCTCGACGCGACCGTGCGCCGGGGTGAGATCGCCGTGCTCGTCGGCGGCTCGGGGTCGGGCAAGACGACCTTGCTGCGCATCGTCGCCGGGCTCGAGCGGGCGCAGGCCGGGCGCGTGCGGCTGCGCGGCGTCGATGTCGACGGATCGGCGGCGCCGCGCTTCGTGCCTCCGGAACGTCGCGGCCTCGGCATGGTGTTCCAGGAGCATGCGCTGTGGCCGCATCTCACGGCGCGCGAGAACGTGGCGATCGCGCTGCCGCCGGGCCAGTTGCGCCGCAGGGAAGCGGCGGCGGCGCTGCTGGACGCCGTGGAGCTGGCGGGTCTCGCCGACCGGCGGCCCGGCACGCTCTCCGGGGGCCAGCAGCAGCGGGTCGCGCTCGCCCGCGCGCTCGCAACGGATTCGGACCTGCTCCTGCTGGATGAGCCGCTGTCCAGCCTGGACGGCGCCGTGCGCGATCGGCTGCGCCCGCTCATCCGGGACATGCTGCGCCGCGATGGCCGCGCCGCGCTGTTCGTCAGTCACGACCGGCTGGACGCGTGGCGCGTCGCCGACCGCATCCTGGTGATGGAGGACGGCATCCTGTCGCAAGCCGACACCCCGCAGAACCTGTATGCCGCCCCGGCTACGGAGACCGTCGCGCGCTACATGGGTGCCGAAGGGCGGCTTCGCGTGCGGGGCGGCAAGCCCGGCTTTGTCATGACGGCCAACCAGGCCCCGCTCCGCGCAACGGGTGTTGGCCTTGCCGAAGGCGCAAGGGGATTTGCGCTCGCCCACCCCGCCGGTGTCCGGATGACGCCGGCCGGGCTGCAGGCGACCCGGCTCGACGCCGTGTTCGAAGCCGGGCTTTGGCGGACCCGCTGGCAGGTTGGCGGTCCCGGGGACGAATTGCTCGGTCTGCACGACACGCGCCCGCCTGACCGGGCGCATCTCACGGTCGATGCCGCCAAGCTGTTCGCATTCCCTTATTGACGATCAGGCCGGCCCGATCTCGATCGGCACGCTGATCGTGATCGGCGCCCCTGGCATGTGCGCGCCGAACGGCTGGTAGCCGCCCCGCCGAACCGCCGCCAACGCCGCCCTGTCGATGGCAAGGCTGCCGCTGCTGCGGGCCACATGCGCCGTGAGCACGCGGCCATCCGATGCGATCACAGCCTCGATGAACGCCGTTCCGCTGATGCCCGCCGCCTCGATCTCGGCTGTCACCTCGACGTTGCGGGCGATCTGCGAATGCAGCCCTGCCCGGTAAGCTCCGATGCCGGACGTGGTGTCGAGGGAAGCCATCGGCACCGGCGGAGCAGGCGACGTGGAAGGCGGCACCGTGGACAACGCCGGGGTGGCCGATGGCCCCGGGGACGATGGGTCTGCCGCAGCGAACGGTTTGGCCTGCGGCCGGGTCGCTGCAAGCCGCAGCGCCTTCGGCTTGGCCGGACGCTCAGGTTGGGCAAGCCTGGAGGCAATGGGGCTTGGAACGGCGGGTTCGGAGATGACAGGCTCCGTTTGGACCTCAGGCGGCGGCGAAAGCCGAGCCGACTTCGCTGGAGCTGGCTGAGCAGGCGCTTCGGTTTGCATCGGATCGGGCCCAGCCTGATCGGACCCGGTCTGGACGTCGGGCGGCGGCGGGACGGACGCCGGCGAAGGTTCGCCCGGCAATTCCACGAACTGCACCTGCATCGGCAGCGGGGCCGGCCGCTCCTGTCGTCCTGCAAGCAAGACGATCATGAAGATCAGCGCGGCCACTGCCACGCAAGCCGCGGCAAGCGCCCGGCCAAGCCCGAGTTGCGGCGGCTGCCAACCAGCGGCGGGTGCCGGTTCACCGAAAGCCATCGTCGACGCTCGCCCTGTCTCCGCCACGTGACTCCGATCCTTGAGCAACAGCCAAGCCAAGCAAACCTGCGCGGCGCACTTAACGGCACGACGCCGGTCATGTCCGGTTACACTACGGTGAAGATTGGGACGAGATCGGCCGCGGGCGCCGCAAACCGCACTTGGTGACTGGCGCTCGACCAGTTCGACTGTCGAAATGCCGCCCACGATCCGGCCACCACACCATGCGGCGGCGACCCTGCCTGCGGCAGTCAAAGGATGCGCGAGTTGGTTGAACAAGGCCTCCATCTCATTATTCTCAGTGGCGGGCTGCTCGCAGTCATGCCGATGTTGCTGGTGCTCACCCTCGCCGTCGGCCTGGAACGCTGGTGGCTCGTCCGGCGCACCCTGCACGGCGGCCAGCGCGTGCAGGCCGCCCTGCGCAGCATCAACGACCGCGACACCGACGGCTTGAGGGCGCTCGCCCGCGAGCGCCCGGAAACCCTTGGCGGCCACCTGGTCGCCAGCGCCCTTGCATCCCGCAGCCAAGATGCGGCGCAACTGGACGATTGCCTGGAGGAAGAGATCATGCAGGCCATGCCGCACCTGACGCGGCGCATGTGGGTCCTGGACACCGCCGTCACCATCGCGCCGCTGCTGGGACTGTTCGGCACCATCATCGGCATGATCCAGGCCTTCAACGTGCTTTCCGCGCATGGCGGCCCTGCCGAGGTCACGGGCGGCATCGCCGACGCGCTCGTCTCGACCGGCGCCGGCCTGCTGATCGCGATCGTCGCAGTCTGCTTGCTGAATTACCTCAACTCCGTCCTGCAAGGCATCTCCCAGCAGCTGGAGCTGATCAAGCTCGGCCTGGTCAACCGCTGCCACGGCCACGGCGTCGGCATCGCACGGCCGCAATCCGCCCCGGCCCGGCGCATCGCCGCACTCGATGCCGCCTCATGACCCGCCGCAAGCGCCTGACGCGCGAGGCGCCGCACCCGCGCCTCGAGATCGTGCCGATGATCGACATCATGATGTTCCTGTTGATCTTCTTTGTCCTGATCGCGCTACGAATGATTCCTGATAGTGGCATGGCTCTGGAATTGCCCAGAGCCGGCACCGTGGCCCAGTTGCCACCCGCACCCGTGATGATCGTGGTCGACAAGGACGGTGAAGTTCACTTCAACGATCGGCGACTCAGCTTGGAGGCACTCGAGGCGCAGCTCAGCGGCATGGATGCAAGCGAGCGGACGAATGCGGTGATTGCTGCCGATAGGTCAATCAGCTTCCAGCAAATCATGACGGTCATGGATGTGCTTCGAAAAAACGGCATCAGCAACATCGGTCTTTCTGCAACACGTCCATGATACGTGCTGCGAACCGCTCAACGTTCGACAAACCCCCGGCTGGAACTGGCGTGGTATGTTGCGTCATGTAGCGTGTTCTGGCTACATGGCATGGCCGTGATCTCGGCTTGGTGGGCCACCTTCGTGGCGAGCGCGTATGCGCACACGGTGATCGGCTACGCCACGTCGTTCGTGCTGGGAACGCTCATCGGCCTTGAACGCCAATGGCGGCAGCGGACGGCAGGGCTGCGCACGAACGTGCTTGTCGCCGTTGGCGCGGCGGCATTCTCGGACCTGGGCATGCGCCTGCTCGGCGCCGATGGGGCTGTCCGGATCATCTCCTACGTCATATCCGGCATCGGCTTCCTTGGTGCCGGCGTGATCCTGAAGGACGGCACCAACATCCGCGGCCTCTGGAACTGGCGGCCATCCTGGTCCCGACGACCGCCGAGGAAACGGAGCTGGACGCAGTCGTGGCGGCGCTGGAGCAGTCGCCGCTGGTCCTGTCCGCCACGTGGTCAGTGGAGG
>CAXSFF010000239.1:0-5824 GCA_964236035.1 uncultured Acetobacteraceae bacterium | reverse complement strand
CCCGCGCTTTGCGTGGATCATGCCGCCATCAGAACGCGCCGTCGCAGCAGGTCGAAGCTGGCGCGGCCGTAGCTTTGCCGCTTCAGCAGCTTGGGGCGGTTGACCTGCCCTCGAAGCATCTCCAGCGACCATATTGCATGCAATCTGACACCCTGCTACCGATGGGGGATCGCGGGAGCAAGACACAATGGACCAAGCCATCCACCCGGCGCGCACGCCGCAGCAGGGCTCGAGACTCAAGATCAGCGAGACCATCCTGAAAACATCGCAGATCGACGAGATGAAGGCTTGGTACCGCACCGTGCTCGGCGTCGGGCCGTTCTTCGAGCGCATCCCGGAGCCGGGCACCAAGCCGCTCGACCTCGGCGGGCAGACGCGGGCGTCCGACCTGAAGATGTGCTTCTTCCGCCTCTCGACCGACTATCCCTATGTGCAGACGATCGGCATCTTCGAGGAGCCCGGCACCGCGCCGCAAGCGGCCAAGAACGCGCCCGGCCTGCACCACATGCAGCTCATGTGCGGCTCGTTCCAGGACTTGGTCGACAAGTACGAGGAGCTGGGCGGGCACGGGATGCAGCCGCATCGCAGCGCCAACCACGGCCCGATGACCAGCTTCTATTACCGCGACCCCGACGGCAACAACGTCGAGATCACGGCGCAGAACTACCCGACGCTGGCCGCGATGGTCGAGTTCATGGCGTCGGACGCGTTCAAGGCCAACCCGTCCGGCGCCGAGATCGACCCGGCAGAGTTCGTCGCCCGCTACCGCGCCGGCACCCCGGCGGACGAGCTGATCAAGCTGCCAGCCTAGGATGCCGACGATGCCTGACGATACGACAGCCGTGTTGATTGTTGGCGGCGGGCCGGTGGGCCTCGCCCTCAGCATCGACCTGAGCTGGCGCGGCATCCGCCATATCCTGGTCGAGCGGGATGCGCGGGCGGCCCGCTCCCGGCATCCTCGCATGGACCAAGTCGGCATCCGTTCGATGGAGCATTTCCGGCGGCTGGGCATCACGGCCGCGGTCGAGGCGGCCGGCTTCCCGCGCGGCATGCGGCGCGACGTGGTGTTCGCGACGGGCGTGCTCGGCTTCGAGATCGCCCGCGAGCCGTTCGAGGCGGACGCGACCCGCCCGACGCCGCCGTTCAGCCCGCAAAAGCACGAGCTATGCCCGCAGAACTTCCTCGACCCGGCGTTGCAGGCCACGGCCGAGCGTAGCCCGCTGGCCGACATCCGCTACCAGACCCGCCTGGTCGGGATGCAGGACCTTGGCGACCGCGTGCGCTGCGAGCTGGAGGACGCGGCGGGCCGGCGCACGGTCATCGCGGAGTACGTTGCCGGATGCGACGGCAGCGGCAGCGCCGTGGCGCAGCAGCTCGGCATCTCCGCCAAGGCGGCGGCGACGCTGGCCTGCAGCACCAACCTGTTCATCCACTGCCCGGAGCTGCGGCAGCGTGCCGCCGGCCCTGGAGCGTACCGCTACCTGCTGGTCGGGCCGGAGGGCGTCTGGGCGTCGATGGTGAACATGGACGGCCGCGACACCTGGCGGCTGCAGGTGCTCGGCGACGCCGAACGGCCGGCCTGGACGGACGCGGCGGCGCGGGCGGTGGTCGAGCGGGCCATCGGCGCGGACATCGACTACCGTATCGAGTCGATCGTGCCGTGGATCAGGCGCGAGCTGATCATGGACCGGTTCGCCGCCGGGCGCTGCTTCCTGGTCGGCGACGCCGCCCACCAGTTCTCGCCCACCGGCGGCTACGGCATGAACACGGGGCTGGGCGAGGCCTTCGACCTGTCCTGGAAGCTTGCCGCGACCCTCGACGGCTGGGGCGGCCCGGACCTGCTGGCGAGCTACGAGGCGGAGCGTCGCCCCGTCGCCATCCGCAACGCGGAACGCGCCACCGTCAACTTCGAGCGCATGCGGCAGACGCGGGGCGATCCCCTGGTGGCCGTGGACACGCCGGCCGGCGAGGCGACGCGCCGCCGGCTCGGCCACGAGATCCGCGAGAGCATGCGCGAGGAGTGGGAGTCGATGGGCATCCACCTCGGCTACAGCTACGCCGGGTCGCCGGCCGTGTGCGACGACGGGGCGCCCGGCGGCCACTCGCACCCGGCCGACTACCGGCAATCCGCCCACCCGGGAGGGCGGGCGCCGCATGCCTGGATCGGCCCAGGGCGGTCCACCCTGGACCTGTTCGGCCAGGGCTTCGTGCTGCTGCAATTCGATGCGCAGGCGGATGCGGCGCCCCTCCTTGAAGCGGCGGAGCGGCAGGGCATGCCGTTGCGCCGCGAGGTCATCGACGACCCGGACGTGGCGCGGCTGTATGGGCGCAAGCTTGTCCTGGTGCGTCCGGACGGGCACGTGGCCATGCGCTGCGACCGCCTGCCCGACGAGGCCGCCGCGGTCATCGCCCGCGTCCGCGGCGCAGGCACGGCGCGGCCAGCTGAGAACGTCGTGGTCCGGCCTGCGGTGGCCGCCGCGCAGTGAGGCAGCGCGACGGCGACCCCAAGACCCGCTTCGAAACCGTGTTGCTGCAGCTACGCGAGCTGGTGCTCAACGGCGAGTTGCCGCCGGGCGCCCGCATCCAGGAGATCACCCTCGGCAAGCGGCTCGGCGTGTCGCGGACGCCGGTGCGCAACGCGCTGACGGTGCTTGAGCAGGAGGGACTGGTTCACGGCGAGCCCAACCGCGGCTTCACGGTGCGCGCGTTCACCATCCCCGATGTGCTGGCGGCTTACGACGTGCGCTCGGTGCTGGAGGGCTACGCCTGCCGGGTCATCGCCGAGCGCGGCCTGGCGGAGCAGCAGGACCTGGCTCTGGAGGATTGCCTGCGGCAGGGCGAGCGCCTGTTGGCGGCGGGGTTCTTCGACGCCACCACCGCGCGCGCCTGGACGGACATGAACGGCCTGTTCCACGGCACGATCGTCGCGGCCAGCGGCAACCCGGCGCTGATGAGCGCGCTTAACCTGATCAACCGGCATCCGCTTGCCGCGCCGACCGCGATCGTGTTCCGGACCAACAACCTGGAGCGTTTCTTCCGTTTCATGCAGCAGGCCCAGCAGGACCATGCCGCCGTGCTGGCGGCGCTGCGGCGGCGGCATGTCGTCCGTGCCGAGAGCCTGATGGCCGAGCACATCTTCCGCTCACGCGAGAACCTGCATGACGAGATCAGGGAAAAAGGGCTGGAGGTACCGGATTTGCTTCAGCGTCTGCTTGACCGCTCGGCGCGGCATCACGCTGGCGAGCCGGCACCCGTGGACCCTGCCATAGGAGGATTTTGATGACCGATCCTGCCGCTGGTGAGATGACCTCTGCCCTGACCCGCGAAGCCGCCAATCGCGAGTGAGCATTCCGAGTCGCAACAGCATCTGATGACAGTTGGATGCGCATAGACGAACTTGGGGAGAATCCGTGCCACTGGACACCGTAGGCGGTACACCCGTCGCCCTACCAACGCAGCGCGGCCTGTATTACGGCGGCCAATGGCACGAAGCTGTGGGCGGCAGCGTCGAGGAAACCACTAGCCCATCGACGGCGGAGCCGTTGGGCCAAGTATCCTGAGCCGGCGCCGCGGACGTTGATCGTGCGGTGGCTGCCGCCGAGACTGGTTTTCGCGAGTGGCGCCGGGTCAAGCCGCTGGAGCGCGCCCGCATCCTGCGTGAGGCCGCGACCATCATCCGGGCGAACGGCCGCGAGTTGGCATTGATCGACGCTGCGGATTGCGGCAATCCGGTCGCCGAGATGGTGCGCGACGCCGAGTTCGGTGCGGCCAGCCTCGACTACTTCGCCGGGCTGGTGCTCGAGATGAAGGGCGCGACCATCCCGATGGGCGATGGCATGCTCAACTATACCCTGCGCGAGCCGCTGGGCGTGGTCGTGCGTATCAACGCCTACAATCACCCCTTCATGTTCGCGGTGATGCGGGCAGGGGCGCCCTTGGCCGCAGGGAACAGCCTGATCATCAAACCGCCCAAGCAGGCGCCGCTGTCGTCCCTTCGCCTTGCGGAACTGATCGGCCCGCTGTTCCCGCCTGGCGCCTTCAACGTCCTGCCCGGTGGCCGCTCGTGCGGCGAGGCGCTGGTGTCGCATCCCGGCGTTGCCAAGGTCGGGTTGATCGGGTCGGTGCCGACAGGGCGTGCCATCCTGCGCGGCGCGGCCGAAACGATGAAGAAGGTCTCGCTCGAACTGGGTGGCAAGAATGCGCTGATCGCCTATCCGGACGCCGACCCGGAAAAGGTCGCCGCGGGCGTGGCGGGCGGCATGAACTTCACCTGGTGCGGCCAAAGCTGCGGCAGCACCTCCCGCGCGTTCCTGCACGACAGCTTGCATGATGCGGTGCTGGAGCGCGTGGCCGAGCGGGTGCGCGCAATCAAGCCCGGCCTGCCGACCCGGTTCGAAACCCAGATGGGCTGCCTGGTCAGTCAGGCGCAATACGACAAGGTGCTGCGCTACGTGGCCTGGGGCAAGGAAGACGGCGCCCGCCTGGTCTGCGGTGGGGCGCCGCCATCCGATCCCGAACTGGGACGTGGCCTGTTCATCGAACCCGCCGTGTTCGCCGACGTGCGCCCCGGCATGCGCATAGCCCAGGAGGAGGTTTTCGGGCCCATACTGTCGGTGCCGCGCTGGTCGGACGAGGCGGAGATGCTGCATGCCGTCAACGACGTCGAACATGGGCTGACCGCAAGTATCTGGACCAAGGACCTAGTCACCGCGCATCGCGCAGCCGCGGCGGTCGAAGCCGGTTGAATATGGGTGAACCAGACCAGCGCGCATTTCCTGGGCGCGCCGTTCGACGGCTGGAAGCAGTCAGGCCTCGGGCGCGAAGAAAGCATCGACGAGATGCTGGATTGCACGCAATTGAAGAACGTCAACATCGCACTCGGTTGAATAAGGCGCGGGCACCTGTCGCCCGCATGAGACCAAGGCTTTTTACCAATCAGGCGGGCGGCGCCGGCATTGCTTGCCGTGGCCGACGAACACGCCGTGACACAGGGACGAACGATGGACAGTGGGCTCGATGACGCGGCGCTGGTTTCGCTTGCCACGCGGGACACAAGGCTGGACCGTGACTGGCTTGGCGTCGCACACGTTGGTTCCGGAAGGCGGCATGCCACCAGCGGTTCTTGCGCCATTGTTGAAGCCGCCGTCCGGGCGGTGTTTGTCGCTTGCGGAGCGGGAGGAGCTTGTGATCCTGCATGCGCAAGGCACAAGGTTCGGGAGATTGCCCGCCTCCAGGCTGGCAGCACAAAGTCGACCTCCGCCGTCGACGGTCGCGAGCGCCGTTGTGGCCTCAAGTGGCAGGGTCCGACTCCATTGCTGATTTCGACGTGACCGGCCAGCCGCAGAAGGCCGATCGGCAGAAATTCGCTGGTTACCATCGTGAACGTGCCGAAGGCGAGCGAGGCGACCGCGATCCAGCCACGAAGCCGGCTTCATTGCGAGCGCTGCTAGCGCTTACTGGGCGCTGGCAGGAATGTGTAGCGCAGCACCGCGCAGATCGTCCAAAGCTGGCCTTGTTAAATCAAGATTGAAAACGCGGGATAAGCGCGACGCAGATGGCGTGGCGCAGCTCAGCGCGTTCCGCGTTGGAATTGGTCACATCCGGTTCTCACACCTGGCTCATGCCACCATCGACGCAGAGCTCGGCGCCCGTGATGAAGCTGCTCTCGTCCGAGGCGAGGAACAGGGCGGCCGCCGCGACCTCCTCCGGCCTGCCCATGCGGCCGAGCGGGATCAGGCCGCCGAGCGTCTTCCTGACCTCCTCCGTGGCGCCCGCCATCATCGGCGTGTCGATCGGCCCCGGGCTGAGCGTGTTCACCCGGATG
>CAXSFF010000238.1:0-5867 GCA_964236035.1 uncultured Acetobacteraceae bacterium | reverse complement strand
AAATCCACCCAGGACTGGCCGTGGAACGGCACGAACACGCCGCTGGCGCCGCCGACGAAGTCCCAGTTCAGGAACAGAAGGTAGCCGATCTCCGCCACCACCACCGTGGCGATGGCGTAGTAGTGCCCGGACAGGCGGAAGCTCGGCCAGCCCACCAGCAGCGCCAGCAGGCCGCCGAGCGCGCCGCCGATGAACAGGCCCACGGTCGGCGGCAGCCCGAGCCGCACGAACAGCAGCGTCGACGCGTAACCGCCGACGCCGAAATACAGCGCATGGCCCAGCGAAATCTGCCCGCAATAGCCGCCCAGGATGTTCCAAGCCTGCGACAGCCCGGCGTACAGCACGGTCAGGATGATGAGGTTCTGCGTGTACACGTCATGGATCGGCAGCGGCAGCGCCGCCAGCCCGGCGAGCACGACGGCCCCCGCCACCAGTTCGTTGCGGCGGCGGCGCAGGATCGGGTCGGTCACAGCTTGCCGAACAGCCCGCGCGGCCGCACTGTCAGCACGGCGAGGTAGATCGCGAACATGCCAACCTGCTTCAGCGACGGTTCCAGAAGCTGGGCCGTGACCGCCTCCACCTCGCCGATCAGCACGCCGGCGACCAGCGCGCCCAGCACGCTGCCGAAACCGCCCAGCGCCACCGTGACGTAGGCGATCAGGGCGAAGTTGGCGCCGACGTTGGGCGACACGTAGTAGAAGCCGACCAGCATGGTGCCAGCCACGCCCACCGTCGCCGTGCCCAAGCCCCAGCCGAGCGCGAAGATGCGGTCGCGGTCGATGCCGATCAGCGCCACGGCGTCGCGGTCCTCGCGCGTCGCCTCCAGCGCGCGGCCGAACTCGGTGCGCCCGACCGCCAGCAGCCCGGCGAACGCCAGCAGGCACACCAGGCTGGCAGCCAGTTGCGGCAGCGGCACAAACACCCCGTGCAGGTCGAGCGTGCGGTTGGCCAACCAGGTGTGGTCGACGCTGCGGAAGTCGCCGCCGAACGCCAGTTGCGCCGCGCCGCGGATGAAGATCGCCAGGCCGAAGGTGACGAAGATCTGCACCATGCCGCGGTTGAACTGCACCCCCAGCGCGCGCCGGATCAGCCCGCGGTAAACGGCCATGCCGAGGCCGAACATCAACGCCGCCACCAACGGCAGTTGCAGCAAGGGATCGAGGCCCGTGGCGGCGCTGATCAGGAACGCCGCGTACATCGCCAGCATCATCAGCTCGCCATGGGCGAAGTTCACGATGTCCATCAGCCCGAAGATCAGGCTGAGCCCGGCAGCGACCAGCGCGTAGACCAACCCCATCAGCAGACCACTGAGCGCCACCTGCAACACGGTCTGCATCGTCACGCTATTGGCCAACAATCCATACGGGCGCCTGCACGGCCAGGTCGGTGGGGAACACGGTGTGGTAGGCGCCGTCCTTCACCTGCTGGATCACGGGGGTCGCCTCCGTGTTCTGCCCCGTGGCGTCGAACTTCACCCCGCGCCACGGCATGATGGTCTGTGCGCCGTCCACGTCCGTCTTGACCAGGGCCTCGCGGATGTCGGCGGGCTTGGCCGAGCCGGCGCGGTCGATCGCGTCCGCCATCACCTGCAACCCCACCACCTGGCGCGCCGTGTTGTCGTTCAGGTCCTTGCCCGCCTTTGCACGGAACATGGCGTTGACCGCGGGGATCGCCGGCCGCGCCTTGATCGCATCGAGCGCGAAGCTGCTGCGGCTCATCACCCCGTCCGCCAGCGGCCCGGCGGCGGTGAGGAACGACTGCTCCTGGAAGCCGGCCGCCTGCGCCATGATCGGCGGGTGGTAGCCCAGCTCGTTGTCGGAGCGCAGCAGCAGGATCGCGTCGGAGGTGTACGACGACGGCAGCACGATGTCGGCGCCCGCCGATTTCAGCCGCTGCGCCTCCGCCGACAGGGAAGGCGAGTTGGCGCGGTACTTGATGTCGGCGAGCACCTTGATGCCGTTCGCCGCCGCCAGCCGCCGCTGCACGGCGGAGCTGTCGGAGCCGAAGATGCTGTCCTCGTAGAACAGCGACACCGACTGCACCTTGTGCCCCGTGCTGTCGCCGATCGACTTGAAAAAGTCGAACATCGCGGCGGTGAACATCTCGTCGTGCGGCGTGGTGCGAAAGAACCATTTCAGCCCGCGCTGGTTGAGCGACGGCGACGAGTTATCCATCGCCAGGTACGGCACTTCATAACGCTCGGCGACCTGGCTGATGGTGGCGGCGGTGGCGCTGGTATAGCTGCCGATTAGGGCGCTGACGTGCTCCTGGGTGATCAGCCGCTCCGCTTCCGCGCGGGCCTTCTGCGGGTCGTTCTGGTGGTCGGCGAAGATCACGCGGATGGTGGCGCCGTGCATGTGCGGCAGGCCGCCGCCGTCGCCCAGCAGCATCGGGATCGGGTCATGCCTGCCGTTGATGATCTCGCTCATCGTGCCCAGCGCGGCCTGCGCGTCGGCGCCGATCTGCGCCGCGTTGCCGGTCAATGGGTAGATCGCGCCGATCAACACCTCCTCGGCCCGCGCCGCGCCGGCGAGCGTCAGGCCGAACAGGATCGCGATGGCCAAACGGAAACGGTTCATGCGGCAGCCTCGAATGTTACAGGCGCGGGGAGGTCCGTGATCAGCATCGATCCGGGGTCATGCGCGATGAAGAACAGGATGCGCGCTGTCTCCAGCGCCATCTGGCTGGTGACGCCGCAAGCCCAAAACACGGGGACTTCGCCGGGCATCACGTCCACGGCGTCGCCCCAGTCGGGCGTTGCGAGGTCGGCGATGCCGAGCGCCGCCGGGTCGCCGATGTGGACGGGGGCGCCATGCTGCTTGGCGAAGTGTCCCGTGATGCGGATGGCGTCGGCGGTGCGGCCCACGGCAATGGGGCGCATGGAGACGACGAGCGGACCGTGGAACGGCCCGGCCGGCACGGTGGCGCGGTCGGTGCGGTACATGGCGACGTTGCGGCCCTGCTGGATGTGGCGCAGCGGGATGCCGCCGGCGATCAGGGCGCGCTCGAAGGTGAAGGAACAGCCTATGAAGAAGGTGACCAGGTCGTCGCGCCACAGGCTGGTCACCTCCGTCGTCTCGCCGGCCAGCCGCCCGTCGCGGAACACCCGGTAGCGCGGCAGGTCGCGGCGTATGTCGATGTCCGCGCCGAGCGTGGGCAACGTGGGGTCGCCGGGCCGGCTGGTCGCCAGCACGGGGCATGCCTGTGGGGTCAGCGCGCAGAAGCGGGCGAAATCCGCCGCGTAGGCCTGCGGCACGATCGCCACGTTGCCCTGCACGAAGCCATCCGCCAGGCCGGACGTGTGCGACGTTAGCGTCCCCGCGCGGATGGCCGCGCGCACGCCGGCGGCGGTCACTGGCCGAGGTTCCAGGCCGGCGGCTGCCTTGCGCCGGTGCGCCCGATCAGGCCCGCTGCCTTCGCATGAGGCAGCCAAGCCGCCAGCCTGGCCAACGCGGTCCACAAACGCTTCATGCCGCCATCCCCCCGGTCGCATCCGCCGTCATGCAAGCACGTACGATGCCAGCTTGCACGCAGGGCCAGCTTGCATGCGGGTTGGCGACCGT
Organism: uncultured Acetobacteraceae bacterium; assembly: GCA_964236035.1. Taxonomy (GTDB): domain Bacteria; phylum Pseudomonadota; class Alphaproteobacteria; order Acetobacterales; family Acetobacteraceae; genus CAXSFF01. The sequence continues at coordinate 2,304 of CAXSFF010000238.1, read as the reverse complement.
GCCCGTCGGTCTTATTACGGCTGCTGGATAGGAGTCCCCCGGATGCGCCGCCTTGCCTGCCTAGCCTTGACCCTGGCCATCGCCGCATGCGCGCCGCAGGAAGTGCGTCCGCGCGTCGACACGTCGGCGCCCACCGCCAGCCTCGGCGCTGGACCGGGCGACCACAACCATCGGCATCGGCCCAGTGCCGCAAAGCGCCGGCACCACCATCCGCAACGCCGTCAGCCCACCCAGCGGCCGGGTGCCGATCACCCTCTGCCGCACCACCCGCCCGGCCACGCCGCGCCAAAGCCGGTCACGCGCGAGTCGCCAGGCTACTGACCGAGGCCTAACCTCCCCAGCGCCGGGGCGCGCGGCCCTCGAACGCGTCGTCCAGCAGCGCCGCCACGGCGTCGCGCTCGACCGGGCGTGGGTTCCAGTACGGGTTCGCCACGGCCAGGTCGGCGGCGCGCCCAAGCCCCGCCGGGTCCATGCCGAGCGCGCGCAGCGAGGTCGGCGCGCCCAGCGACTGCGCCAGGTCGAACAGCCCCTTGGCCGCATCCTCCGCATCGAGCGCCGCCGTGATCCGCGCCATCGCGTCCGGCGCGGCGGGCGCGTTGTAGGCGACGGCGTGCGGCAACACCACCGTATGGGTCTCCGCATGCGGCAGGTCGAAGCTGCCGCCCAGCGTGTGGCATAGCTTGTGGTGCAGGCTCATGCCCACCGCGCCCAGGCACACGCCGCACAGCCAGGCGCCGTACAACGCGTCCGAGCGGGCCGCGGCATCCGCCGGGTCGTCCATGATCGCCGGCAGCGCGCGCGCCAGGGCGCCGATGCCCTGCTCGGCCATCGCCGTGACGACGGGGTTGGCGTCCTGCGCATACAGCGCCTCGACCGCGTGGGCGATCGCGTTCATGCCGGAGGTGGCGGTCATGCCCAGCGGCAGGCCGAGCGTCAGGTCCACGTCGTAGACGATCACCTGCGGCAGCACGGCGAGCGAGCGGATGGTGGTCTTCCGGCCGTCCTTGGTCTCGCCCAGGATCGGCGTCGCCTCCGACCCGGCGTAGGTGGTCGGGATCACGACCTGCTTCAGCCCCGTGCGCAGGGCGATCGCCTTGCCCAGCCCCGTGGTCGAGCCGCCGCCCAGCGCCACCACGCAATCCGCCCGCGCCGCCGCCACCGCCGCCATCGCGCGGTCGGTCACTTCGACGGGGGTGTGCATCGCGGCCTCGGCGAACAGCCCGGCCGCGAGCGGGCCGAGCCGGGCGGCCAGGTCGGCGGCGGCGCTGCGCTGCTGCGCGGTCGACAGCACCATCGCGCGGCTGCAGCCCAGGGCGCGGACCTCGTCGGCGACCCGCGCCAGGGTGCCGGAGCCGAACAGCACGCGGCCGGGGAGGGCGGTGTAGGTGAACGGTTGCATGGCTGTGCGCTTTCGGTTCCGGGTGCGGCCAGTATGGCGGTCGCGGGCCGATTGTGGGAGAGCATCCGGCAGGATGGGGACACGCATGTTCGACCGACTGGCGCCGCTCGCCTTCGTGGCCATCTGGTCGACCGGCTTCATCGTCGCCCGCCTGATCGCGCCGCACGCCGACCCGCTGACCTTCATCGCCGCCCGCTTCGCGCTCAGCGCGCTGGTGTTCGCCGGCATCGCGCTGGCCGCCGGCGTTGCCTGGCCGCGCGGCTGGGTCGCCTGGCGCGACGCGCTGGCCTGCGGCGTGCTGTTGCAGGCGGCGTACATCGGCGGCGTGTTCTGGTCGGTGCGGCACGGCCTGCTGGCGGCGCTGGCGGCGCTGGTCGGCGGGCTGCAGCCGCTGATGACGGCGATGCTGTCGATGCCGCTGCTGGGCGAGCCGGTCGGCGGCCGGCGCTGGTTCGGCATCGCCGTCGGCTTCACCGGCGCGTTGCTGGTGATCGCCCCTGGCCTCGGCTTGTCCGGTCTTGGCAAGCCTGGCGGCATCCCCGTCGTGCCGCTGCTGGTGTGCTTCGCCGGCATCGCGGCGTTCACCCTGGGCACCATCCTGCAGAAGCGGACCGCCCGCGGCATCGACCTGCGCACCAATGCCGCCATCCAGTTCCTCGGCGCCGCCGTGGCCACGGCGCTGGTGGCGTGGCCGCTGGGCGACCGCCGGTTCGACGGCAGCCCCGTCGCCTGGATCGCGCTGCTGTGGGCGGTGGCCGGCCTGTCGGTGGTGGCGATCTCGCTGCTGCTGCTGATGATCCGCCGCGGCGCCGTCGCCCGCGTGGCGTCGCTGTTCTTCCTGGTGCCGCCGGTGGCCGCCGTGATCGCCTATTTCGCGTTCGGCGACGTGCTGGCCCCGATCCAGG
>CAXSFF010000237.1:0-5879 GCA_964236035.1 uncultured Acetobacteraceae bacterium | reverse complement strand
CGCGCACCTTGTTCCCCACGCGCGACCCCATGCACTCGGCGGCCCTCATGCGCGCGATGGACGGGGTGAACGCCCGCTACGGCCGGGGCACCTTGCGCCCGCTGGCCACCGGCATCGCCCGGCCCTGGGGCACGCGGGCCGAGCTGCTGACCCAGCGTTACACGACCCATCCCGGCGAGATTATGCAGCCGCGGGCGCTGTGAGGCTGATTCCCTGCCCGTCCCCAACCTAGAAGCGGAGTGAGTTGCTATAAGCGTTCCCGATAGGTCCGAGCCAGTCACCTTGCGCCAGCAGGTCGGCACTTTGTCCGCCCTGCTTGCCCCATCCTGGCGCAGCTAGGAGGATGTCTGCCCACCTTGGAGGAAACCACCAATGTCGCCAACCCTCGTACGCGCGCTTGCCGGCGCCGCGCTGGCCTGCACCCTGCTCGGCCCGCTGCCCGCCGCGGCGCGGGTGATCGAGTTCACCTGCACGGTGACGTTCGAAGCCTCCGGCAGCACCAGCTTGCGCCATGTCAGCATTGACACGGACGCCCGCACCGCCCGCGACAACGAGATGACCTACATCGACGGCGGCACCAGCCCGTATGCCGGCGACGTGGAGCAGTTCGTGGAGGTCAGCACCGGGCGGATCACCTGGGGCAGCCGTGTCAAGGACACCGGCGCAAGTGCCGGCGTGTTCACCATCGACCCCATCACCGGCCACTACGCTTTCACCAGCCGGTTCCAGGGACTGCTCGGCCAGGGCACCTGCCAACACGGTGACGGCGCCATCTGACCCGGCCCCGACCGGACAAGGGTGGAGGAACGCGGACCGGAAGAATGGAAAGGGGAGAAGGAGCGACGCCGGCCGCAGGAGTAAGCGGGACAAGGGATGCGGACACCCACGCAGGAGCGGGGACCGCAGAGGGGGAGAGCCATGCTGGAGCAGGCCCGTGCCGGCGCGTCCTCCCGGGTTTGCGTGGCCTGAAACGCGGCCCCGGCCCGGCCAGCGGTGTCCTAGTCTGCGTCCAAGTTGTCCGGCTTTGCAGTGGTTGGCACATCGAAGCCTGCTGTCCGTATGCCGGCCGCAAGCCCAGCGAGGGCTGAGGCGGCGATAAGCTCCGGGGACGGCGACCCCACCCGCACCACCTGGTCAGCAAGCTGCATCCAGACCGTCAGTGCGTCCGGCTGGACGCCACTGGCGCGAACGGCGGCAGCTTCCTGGTTGAGCATCGCCCGGGCTTCCAGGTCTACGCCGTCAACCGGGACATAGCGGCTTCGCCAGGCCGCAAGCACATAGGCCGGCAGGCTGTTGACTTGCTGGCGCAATGTAATCGGCTCGGATGTGACGGGGGCAGTCATAGCGTTTGCTCCATAGCCGGCTAGCTAAAGGGGGGTCAATTACCGGAGGGGGCTGGAAACAGCAGCCCCGTCCTGCCGGACGACGGCGCAGGCACCAGCTCCAACGCCCACTCTGCCGGAGGACCATACATGAACGTCCGGTTATGCCCGGCAACAAGATACACCGACGCCGGCCGTCCCTCTAGGGCGAACCGGGAACGCCGAAGGCGTTGCGCTTGCCACCCGGCCTGTCCCATTTGAGCTATAGGCTATGTGCGACAGAGTGGGTGCAAGCTAAATCAAAGGGTTGCAGCTCGTCCGGCAGGAGGAAGTCAAATGGGACAGGTGTTTTCCAGCCTGTGTTCCCAGTCAACCCCGCTTAAAGTGAATCCAGCATCCGCCTTATAGCGGCACCCCGGGCAGGGCTAAGCGCGTGACGGGTTTGGGGCCGAGGATGCCTTGTGTGGGATCGCTTGCGGTGCTGAGTGGATTCTGGGCCCTGGCGCTTCTGATGCCTGCCAGTTAGCGTTCCCGAGCATGGTCGCTCCTACCCTCCTTGATAGGCTCAAAGCCTTACCGGCCCTCGGCATCAAGGTAGTGGACCCGTATATGCTTGTCGAAAGTGAAATTGAACGTAGGATGATTGGCATCCTTCGTTCTTTGCCTGGCTATACACACCGGCCGGTCTTTCTCGCTGCAACAGATTGGCAGGCTGTCCAGCAAGCTTTGCAGGATAATCCCTTTGTCTTTGAGAATGAACATTTTCTAGTATTCGTGCAACTTCCTGTGTTGAGCTTCCGGGCTGACTTTATGATCGTGGTTAGGCGGTATTCCGGCTCCAGCTATACTCGCCACTTTGCTAGCTTCTTTATTGAGTGTGATGGGAAGGAGTTTCATAGTGGAATGGATCAGATTAGTGCGGATGTTCGGCGCAGCATAGATATCGAATGCATGACAAACTGCCATGTCATGCATTTTTCCGGCGCAGAAATCATGTTCTGCCCTGGTTTGCTTTCAACGATCATTCTCATATACGTTGATGCGCTACTTGCAGATGGTGGGAATGAGGCCGTGAAAAAATTACGCGAGCAGGTTCAGTATAAAACCATGTTTCAAGGGATCAGAATAAAATATAACAGCGAGCGCGGTGAAGAAGTTGTAGAGGATTTGCTTGCAATGCGTGTGGAGATGCACAGGCAGCTAAGCGTCGATAAGACAACGAATATCGAGGATGAGTGACCCTTAAGAAGTAGCTGTAAACACCGGATGCCAACGCGTTCTGCGTCAAGGCTCTTGCATCCCAGTCCATTCTGACGCATAATGCGTCATGTCGAGAGCAACACGGCTCCGATGAACCGAGGGGCACCCCGATGAGCGACGCCACCCTATCCAACCTGACCATCCGCCAAGCTCTGGCCCAGATCGACCGCACGCAGGCCGAAACGCGCAAGCTGCTGGCCGAGCAGGGCAAGCTGCTCAGCGAGCAGGGCAAGATGAACCGCGAGCGGGCGGCCCTGCCCTTCCAGGTCATGATCTCCGGCATGGCTGCCGGCGGTGCCTTGGTGGCCGGCACGGTGGCCTTGATGAAGGTGCTGGGGGGATGACCCCCAGCCGCCTGCGGGAATGCCTAAATGCCCTAGGCTGGTCGCAGCGCGGCCTGGCCGACAAGCTGGGCGTCCACGAAACCCGCATCCGGCGAATGGCGCGCGGATCGTTCCCGGTGCCTGCCGAAGTCGCGGCCTGGCTGGAGACCCTGGCGGCGGTCCACTTGGCTCACCCTGCACCGGATGGATGGGTGCGGGAGGCTGCTGCGCTGGGCGGCGGCCTGGAGCCGCAAGCCACGAGCGTCGCCTGACGCCTGCCACAAACAAGGGCTTGCACCGCGCTACGTGACGCGGCCTCGCGTCCGGCGGCCCCCCTCCCCCCACAGCAGTTCGTCCAGCGTCACCGGGCAGGCGTCTGGAACCGGCAAGGGACGTTGGTCGTCCATGCTCTCCGGCATCCGGAATAGCGCGTCCGCATACAAGTCCGCCATATCTATGCGTTGCCGCATGGACGGCGTGAAGGAGCGCGCCGCATCCCGGCGGAACCCGCGTGCCTCGGCCCGCCAGTGTGGCACGTCGCGCGACAGGGGCCAGGCTTCCGCCTTAAGGTCGTGCAGGAGTGCTTGCACCAGCAGGGATTGAATAGCGGCTAGTTGGCTGCGGCCCACGCTCTCGACTTCCTCGATGATGTTGGCCCAGTCGGGCGCCTCGTTGCCCGGTTCGCCCGCCGCGTGCCGCCGCAGCAGCCGGGCCTGGTGTTCTGACCATTCCAACACGTCGGCATCATACAGTTCGCCCATGTGTTCAGCCTCTCAAGCAACTGCTACCGTGACCGTCGCTGGCGCTTGGGCACCAGGTCCCCGGGTTCAACCTCGATGCCGAGCTTGGTAAGGCCCTTGAACACGAGGGTCGTGAGCGTGTCGCCCTTGTTGGCGTGCAGGTAATCCGAGATGCGGTCGGACAGGTAGTGTGGGATGCGGATGGTGCTCGACGTCACGGCCTCCCGTTCCACCGGCCCAGGCTGGAGGGCAGCTCCGGCATCCTTCCCTGCTTCGATGTTTGGCGGTGCCGGCATCACCCCTTTCGGCGCGAACGCGGCGTCCAGGTCGCCACCGAGTATTGCCGGCCCCTTGCGGGCTGTAGTGCCCTTCTCAGACATATGCCTTCTCCTTCCTTTTGACCCTGACCAGGCCGATTGCCTCGCCAACATAGGACCAGACCTCACGGACCTCCTCCGCCGCCTTTCCGCGGGGTTCAGTTTCCAGCGCCGTCCGACCATCGTTCCAGGCCGTCTTGAACGCCATCCGGTGCGCGATGCTGCCGGCCATCGCGCCGTGCTTCGACAGGAACATGGCGGCCGACGTGGCTTGCGTCGTGTTGCGTTTGATGAAGGTCAGCGCAAAGGCATACGGCTTGTCCAACTCGCGTACGAGACGCACCGTGCTGCTGATCGCCGCAATGTCGGTCTTGCCATCCTGGGTCGGGATCAGCACGAAGTCAGCGTACTCGATCACAGCCTGAATGGAGTCCGTCAGTGCAGGCGGCGTGTCCACCACCATGAGCCGGATGCCAGCAGCGCCCAGCCGGTCAAGCGTTGCTGCCAGTTCCGCCACTCCGCCCAGCGCCAGCTTGGGTGTGTCGGCCTCGCGGTCGTGGAACCACCTGGCCAACGACTGCTGCGGATCGGTATCGTAGAGCGCCACAGGCCCAAAGCCAGCTTGCTCCGCTGCCACAGCAAGATGTGCCGAAAGCGCAGTTTTGCCGACGCCTCCCTTTTGGCTTGCGACCACGAGCACCTTTGGCCTAGCCATCCCATCAACTCCCCTATGGCTTAGTTATGTATCAGCCCTGAGATGCTGTGAAGCCGCAAGGCTGCAAGGCTTTGCCTTCCTGACATAGTAGCTGTCCAGCCTTTCGGCTTTATGGCATCACAGCCTTGGACCATGCGACAACTGCCGCGACGACCTCCCCCCGCTGCCACCCTTCGGTCTCTGCCCGACCTAGCAGCGCAACCAAGTGTGGTGCCAGAGCTTCAGCACAGGGCGCAGCCCTGTTCGTGCTCAGCACCATATCCGACGGGGGCGGTGCAATCACTCGCTCCGCAAGAAGGCGCATCGCGCGCACAGCCAGAGGGCCTGGCGACCCCTTGGCGGCGCACCAATCGCGCACGGTCTTTTCATTGATGTCCCCCAGTTCGCGTGCCAAGCCGCCCTGGCTGGTGCCCAGCAGGGCAATGAGCGCGCGTACAGCATGTGCCGTGTCCGCCAGGGTTTCTGGGGCCCGCGCTGCGTCGCGGTCGCGCAAGCGGTCCTGCAACGCTTCCAAGTCGGCAAGCACGTCAGGCAGCACCAGGGTCATCCGGTTTAGGTCGAGCATGGAGTGTCCGCCTTAACGTCCATTGGATGCAAATCCTTCTTTCCCCGGCAACAACAGGCCGCAGCCGGCATGTTGCGTCACGTAAGCGCAGCAGCATCGAGATGCAATGGCCTTATAAAGCCTTTATGCAGAGCAGCCATAAGGCCATTAGCATCATATTACTTGCTGGCCGAAGCAGGCCAAGTTCACGAACCTGTGATAATATACGGCCTTATGGCTTAACAAGGCCATTGCATCACAAAGCCATTAAAGCTATAAAGGGAATGCGCCAGGGGAATGGTCCCCGGCCAAGACCAAGGACAAGCCGCAATCATGGCGAAGCCGAACAAGATCAACCTTAATACAGTCATCGCCTCAAAGCAGGGAGAGCGCCGCACGATCAGCGCGGAACAGCGCGCCAAGCTATCAGCGGCCATCGTCCCTCTGAATGCCTTTTGCAAGACCGGGTTCCAACCGGCGCAAGGGCGCAACGACGCCCAACGCGGCCGGCGGATCATACGCCCGGCGACCAGCGCGGACCAAAAGGCCAAGTTGTCGGCGGCACAACTCGCGTATGTCGCTGTTGACCCGCGGTGGACTGAGTGTCAATCAGCGTTGAATAGTTTCCAGGGAACAGCGTCCAAGAGTTTCCAGTTGG
>CAXSFF010000236.1:0-5889 GCA_964236035.1 uncultured Acetobacteraceae bacterium | reverse complement strand
ATCGACGTGCGCGAGACACTGCTGGCGATCACTGCCTCGGTGCAGCCGGCCGAGCCTGAGATCCGCGTCGTGGAGATCCCGGAACGACCCGACCTGATCGCCCCGGCTCCCGAGTTGGCCCACTGGCAGCATCCGTGTGCGAATTTACGGTAAGAGCCTGAACGGGCTTCGGGGTTCGTCGCCTTGCGTGCGACAGGCAAGCTGATTTGCTGGGGTGCCCTCAACGCTGGAGGGGTGCGGCGCTGCCCGTCTCGGGACAGGATGCTGGGGCAACCTTGTGAAAGCAGCCCCGTGCTCGAGTCCGACAACCCTCTCATGGTGTTGGTCGCCGGTCCTTACCGGTCCGGCACCAGGGACGATCCCGCCCTGATCGAGCGCAACATGCGGACGATGGACGAGGCCGCGCTTGCGGTGTTCCGCGCCGGCCACTTGCCTGTCGCCGGCGAGTGGCTCGCCTTGCCCCTGATCAAGGGGGCTGGCTCGGCGCGCATGGGCGACTCGACCTGGGACGCGCTCTTCCATCCCGTGGCCGAGCGGATCGCGGCGCGCTGCGACGCGTGCCTGCGCATCGGCGGCGCGTCGGCTGGGGCGGACGCCATGGTCGCCATATTTGAGCGCGCGGGCCGGCTGGTATTCCGCTGCGCCGAGGAGCTGCCGCCCGTCCGCCCGGGAGCCGCCTGATGCAGGACCGCATCCGCGTGCGCGAGGTGCGCGTGCTCTCCGACGATTGGTACGTGCTGCGCAAAACCACGTTCGACTACCGGCGGCGCGACGGGATCTGGCAAACGCTCTCGCGCGAGACGTACGACCGCGGCAACGGCGCCGTGGTCCTACCCTATGACCCGAGCCGGGGCACTGTGTTGCTCACCCGACAGTTCCGCTACCCCGCCTACGTCAACGGCCACCCCGAGCCGCTGGTCGAGGCCATCGCCGGCCTGCTCGACGCGCGCGACCCCGAGGACGCGATCCGCCACGAGGCGGAGGAGGAGGCCGGATGCCGCATCGCCCGGCCCCGGCGGGTGTTCGAGGCGTTCATGTCGCCCGGCTCGGTCACCGAGCGCCTTGTGTTCTTCGTTGCCGAGTACAGCGTAGCCGACCGCGTGGCGGCCGGGGGGGGCGTGCGGGCCGAGGGCGAGGACATCGAGGTGCTGGAGCCGACGTTGGACGAGGCGCTGGCGATGGTCGCGCGGGGGGAGATCGTGGACGGAAAGACGATCATGCTGCTGCAGCACGCGAAGCTGCACGGGTTGGTGGGTTAAGGTGCCGCCGCGCCAGCCGGGCCAGGTGTGATCGACCCCGCCGCCTTGGGCTGGGACGATGTGCGCGCGTTCCTGGAGGTCGCGCGTCGCGGCGCGCTGCCCGAGGCGGCGCAGGCGCTCGGGATCAGCGCGGCTACAGTTGGCCGGCGCGTGCAGCGGCTGGAAGCAGCCCTCGGCGCGCCCTTGTTCGACCGCCTGCCGAACCGGCTGGCGCTGACTCCACTCGGGCAGGAGCTGGCCGAGGCGGGAACGGCGATGCAGCAAGGCGCGGCCGCGCTGGCGCGACGGGCGGGCGCCTGGGCGGCGCCGGCCGACGCGCCGGTGCGCGTCACCGCGACCGGCTCAGTGTCCTTGTTCCTAGCCGCCCACAGCCGGCGCCTGGCGGAGCTGGCTGCTCCCGAGGATGTGGCCATCTCGGTGCTGACGACGAAGGCCGTGCTCGACGTGGCCGCGGGTGAGGCAGAGGTCGCGCTGCGCATGCGCCGGCTGCCTGTGGACGGGCCGCTCGCCGGGCGCAGGCTGGGCCGGGTGGCGTTCACGGTCTATGCCGCGCGCGACCTGTGGGAGGGACTGGGGCGCCCCGAAGGCTGCTGGAGCGGCCTGGGCGTCGTGGGCCTGCCCGAGACCGCGCGAGCGCCGTCGCAGTCGCGGTGGCTGGACGACACCGCCGGGCGGCATGGGGCCACGATCCGTCTGCGCTTCGGTGAGGTGGCGTTGCGGCACCAGGCGGTGCGGCATGGGGCCGGGGCCTCGCTGCTGCCCTGCTTCCTGGGCGACACCGATCCTGCGCTGATGCGCCTGTTCGACCCGCCGCCCGAGCTGGCGGAGGACGTACATCTGCTGCTGCACGCACGCGGGCGCAGCAAGCGCCCGGTGCGGGTGGTGGCGGACGCGCTTGCCCAGATGTTCCGGGACGAAGCCGACGTGTTGTGCGGGGTCGGTCTCGTCCCCAAGGCAGACACGGGCGCCGAGTGTGGACCAGGCGCTGCGTGCTTTGTCGGCGAGCGGCCACTCACGACAACCACTTCTTTGTCGTGAACAGGTGGCCAGTGCGACCGGCTGGGCACTTCCTTCGCGACAACCCCGCAGCAATCAATTGACGGAAAACCCGCCCAGGTCGAGGTTGTCGTGAGCAGGCCGCGGCAGGAGAACGATGGAACTGGTCGGCTATGCCCGAGTGTCCACCCGCGAGGACCGCCAGGTGTTCGACCGCCAGGCGGATGCGCTCCGGGCCGCCGGCTGCGAGCGCATCTATGACGACCGCGGCAGCGGGGCCAGCACCGACCGGCCCGGCCTCAAGGCGTGCCTCGACTACCTCCGGCGGGGCGACGTGCTGGTGGTCCTTGACCTCGACCGCCTCGGGCGGCTTGCCGGCGAGCTGATCCGCCTCGTGGACGGGTTGGAGGCTCGGGGAGTGGGCTTCCGGGCGCTCAACGCATCGTTCGACACCACGACGCCCATGGGCCGCGCCTTCCTCCAGATCCAGGCCGCCTTCGCCGAGATGGAGCGCAACGTCATCCGCCAGCGAGTCAAGGAAGGCATAGCCGCCGCGCGTGCCCGCGGTCGCAAGGGCGGCCGTCCGCGACTGATGACGCCCGAGCGGCTGCGCTACGCCCAGCACCTGATGGCGGACAAGGCGCGCAGCGTCCCCTCAATCTGCCGCGAACTGGGCGGCGTGCCCGCCAGCACGCTCTACCACTACCTGCACGCCGACGGGACGTTGAAGGCACCCGGGCTGAAGCTGCTCGGCGGCACGGCCGCCGCGGCCGGCGACCCTCAAGCCGTGACGGCCTGACATGTCGGCCGAGGACGCCCTGACCCGCGACTGGGCGCTGACGCCGGCGGACGCGGCCGAGGTGCTGCGGGGTCGGGGGGCGACACACCGGCTGCGCAGCGCCGTCCAGCTCTGCGCCTTGCGCGCCACGGGCCGCTTCGTCGCCAATTACGGGCGCGTGCCGCCCGAGGCGATGAGCCACCTTGCACAGCAGCTCGGCCTAGACCCGGTGCTGGACCTGTCCAGCCCCGGACGGCCGGCGACCGAGACCGCCCAACTCGGGCGCATCCGCCAGCATCTGGGCTGGCAGGAGTTCGACGGGGCCGCCGAGCAGGCGCTGCGCGACCGGCTACAGGAGCGTGCGGCCGAAGGGATGCTGCCCGGGCCGTTGCTCGCGCTGGCCGAGGACCTGCTCCGCGCCGAGCGGATCGTGCTGCCGGCGACGGGCACGCTGGAGCGCCTGGCCGCCTCCGTCGCGGCCCACGCCGTGCAGGACCTGTTCGAGCGCATCGCGGCCGGGCTGCCGGAGCGGCTGCGCGACGCCATCGAGGACTTGGTGGACGTGCCGGACGGCGAGCACCGGTCGCCCTTGGCCCACCTCAAGGAGCCGCCGCCCGCGGCACGGGCGTCGGCGGTCGCGGCCCGCCTCGCGCGGCTCAACCTTGTGGAGGGCCTACTTGGGGCCGGGGTGGACCTCGCTGCGGCCACGCCGCAACTGATGCAGCACCTCGCCCAGCTCGGGCGCCGGTATGACGCCCAGGCGCTCAGGCGTTTTGCCCCGCCCAAGCGGCACGCCCTCGTCGCCGCCTTCCTGGTCGAGACCCGCAAGGGCCTGCTCGATCAAGTGGTGACCATGCACGACCAGTACATGACCGGGCTGGAGCGGCGGTCACGCCTGGCGTTCGAGGACAAGCAGCGCACCCTGCGCCGGCGGGCCAAGAACGGGCTGGGCACCTTGCTCGCCGCCGTGGACGTGCTGCTCGACGCCGACCGCGCCGCGCCCGTCAGTTCGCTGTACGAGGAGCTGAGCGAGCCGGAGCTGCGCCAGGCGGGGGCGGACTGCCGCGCCTTCGCGCGCCTGGAGGAGCGCGGCCTCGTGGACGAGCTGGCGGCGCGCTACGGCGACCTGCGCCGCTACCTGTCAGCCTTCCTGCACCTGCCATTTGAGGCCGCCGCCGGCAGCGAAGCCTTGCTCGCCGCCGTCGAGGCCGTGCGCAGGCTGGACGCGGGCGCCTCGGAGAAGCTCCTCGACGACGCGCCCCGGCACTTCATCCCTGCGTCCTGGCGCAAGGTGGCGTGCCCAGCCGGCCAGCGGCCCCGCCGCGCGCTGTGGGAGATCGCGCTCGCGTTTGCGGTCCGCGACGCCCTGCGCTCAGGCGACCTGTTCCTTTCTGCGAGCCGCCGGCACGTCGCGTTCTGGAACTTGGTCATGGGCGACCGGCAGTGGGCGGAGGCTAAGGAGGACGCTTATGCCCGCTCGCCCGTGCCGCCCCGGCCCGAGGACGCCCTCGCCGCCTTGCGCACCCGGTTCGATGAGGCCGTGGGCGCTGCGGCGCGCGGCCTGCCCCGCAACCTGTTCGCCACCATCCGCAACGGCGACATCCGGCTGCGCCAGCCCGACGCCCTGCCGCTCTCGCCCAGCCTGCGCAAGCTGCGCGCCGTGATCGCGTCCAGCATGGCGCAGGTCCGCGTGGAGGACATGCTGCGCCAGGTGGACCGCTGGACCGGGATGAGCAGGGCGCTGACCCCGCTCGGAGGCTACGAGCCGAGGACCGGCGGCGAGGACGCCTACCAGATCTTGCTCGCCGCGCTGATCGCCCACGGCACCAACCTGGGCGTGGCCGCCATGTCAGGCAGCATCGAGGGCATGACGCCAGACCGGCTGCACCACGCCTCGCAGTGGTTCCTGCGCGAGTCCACGCTGAAAGCGGCGAACAAGGCGGTGGTTGATCACCACCACCAGCTGCCCTTCAGCGCGACCTGGGGCGACGGCACGCTGTCCTCCTCCGACGGCCAGCGCTTCGCCGTGCAGCGCGACGGGCTGCTGGGCTCGGTCTATCCCAGGTACTTCGGCTACTACGACCGGGCGGTCACGCTCTACACCCACTTGTCCGACCAGTTCGGGGTGTTCGCGACGCAGGCCATCTCCTGCGCCCCGCGCGAGGCCGGCTACGTGCTGGACGGCCTGCTGGAGAACGACACGCTGGTCCGGCCGCAGGTCCACACGACCGACACCCACGGCTTCACCGAGCAGTTGTTCGGACTCTGCCACTTGCTGGGCATCGCGTTCATGCCGCGGCTGAAGGACCTGCCCGACCAGCACCTCTACAAGCTGGACAAGGGCGGCGACCACGGCGCGCTGGAGCCGCTGTTCCGGGGCGTGGTGGACATGGCGCTGGTCGCCGAGCAGTGGGACCAGCTCGTGCGCATCGCGGCGTCGCTCCGGGATCGCACCGCGCCCGCGCACGTCGTCCTGCAACGCCTCATCAACGCCTCGCCCGCCGACCGGGTCTCGAAGGCGCTGACCGCCTTGGGACGCGCCTGCAAGACGATATTCGTCCTGCGCTACCTGCACGAGGAACCGACGCGCCGCCTCATCCAGCGCCAGCTCAACCGCGGCGAGGCCCGCCACGCGCTGGCGCGCTGGCTGTTCTTCGCCAACAGGGGCGAGTTCCGCGTCGGCGACTACGAAGAGGTGATGAACAAGGCGAGTTGCCTCGGGCTGCTGTCCAACGCCGCCGTACTCTGGAACACCGTCCAGATCGAGCGCGTGGTGGGCCGCCTGCGCGCGGGCGGCGCCGAGATCGACCCAGCCGACCTCGCCCACGTCTGGCCGCTGCAACACGCCCGCATCAT
>CAXSFF010000235.1:0-5901 GCA_964236035.1 uncultured Acetobacteraceae bacterium | reverse complement strand
GACGCCGAGGTTGCCGCGGTGCGCGACTATTGGATTGTGGAGAACCACGAGGGGCGGCGCTTCTGGCTGTTCCATCAGGGCGACGGCGTCGACCCCGCGACCGGCGGCTTGTCCTGATTCCTGCACAGCTTCTTCTGACGGCGGCATTTCAATGAGCGACGACAACAAGTCCGATTTGCGCGCGGCCACTGCCGGCGAGCTGCAGGAAAGCTTGTCCTTTGCCCTACGCTACGAGGGACGCAAGCGCGTGCACCATGCCGACGACGTGATGGCGCGTATCACCGCAGAACGCTTGGTGCGGCACCTGGAGCGCTCGGGTTACGTATTGATGAAACGGCCCGATGCCGCGGCGCCCAGCACCAGCGGCCACCGGCACCCGAACACCGACTGAACCGGCTCCCGCCATGTCCGGCTACACGGAGCTGCACGTCGCCTCGAACTAATCCTTCCTGCGCGACGTCAGCCACGTCGACGAACTGTTCGTCGCCGCTAGGGCGCTCGGCTTGTCCACCATCGCCGTCACCGACCACAACACCCTGGCCGGCATCACCCGCGCCCGAGCGGAAAAGGTCAACGTCCGTGCTTGAGTCACGACATAGAACGTTCTGTGGCATGCCCCCCTGTGGGCCGATTAGATGCGCGTAGGAGGACTATCGAGACCTAGAAGGCCTGGCGATGGCTGAAGTCCTTTCCTTCTGAGGTGCATTACCATCGGCGTGACACGCTCGGCAAATAGTCTGGAGAGGGTTGCGATGTGCTCGTGAGTAAGCGTGTCGCCCACGCGCGCGCCACAGTTATCCCAGGCATAATTGAGAGCTTGCGGTACAACCGACTTCCACTCCCGGTCTGTGGACCTTTGCAAACCAACTGGAATCGCGAGATGAAGCACCTGCTCCATACCGGCGGCCGTGTAATGCTTATATGCCTTGATGTCTTCAATGTCCTCCAGAGAGAACGCAAGATCTACATCCAAATTAAATTTCTGCCGAGTGTGTGGGTCCAGAGCGTGGCTCTCACTTACATTTGGGCCTGTGTAGGCCTTTGAAAGGCAGATGACCATCTTGTATATAGAAAATAGTTCAACGTAGCCAAGTAGTAGACCATCAGATGTGGATTTTACCGCGACACAGTGAAGAACCGTCTTTGGTGGGCGATTCTGAATGAGGTCACGTGTATAGTAAAAACCGAAACACGGGTCTTCTCCAGATTCAAGATAACGTCGCGCCTCCTCACAGGCCGCCGGCCAGACCCCGGCGTCACTTGCCAAAGCGAAAGCTGATTTAACTACAGACCGACCTGAACCTAGACCACCAAATTGCATACCTAGACGGATCATATCGTCGAGATAAGCGCGATGCTCAACAACTTTATTGAGAGAGTGTTCAACATCGATTGAGGGATACTGGCGCTTTAGTCCAGTCAATGCTTGCCTCATCTCACGTCGATTATTCGCCTGTATCTGAATATTCACCAGACCTTCAGTAATGGTGACTTTCCAATCTGGCTTTGGCAGCCTGATACCATTCTCTGTGAGAACAACACTCCGCCCGCCCACGGTATCAAACTTCTGCGGCGGTGTCGCCCCACACTGACGATCAACCGCGAAAAACAGAGAAAGACAATTTAGTTGTTCCGCCAGTTCGGTATCCCAAGTGTGGCCACATCGCGAGTTACAATCTTTGCAAAGAAACCCTTTGACCTTCTTTCGACCACCAATTGCTTGCGCAATGACATGCTCTCGGCTGTTGTTTGTTGACACAAACTTCTCATCGCATAGAGCACACCTGGCCACGTGCTTTCTCCAGGGTTGCCAAAGTGCCGCAGATGGCCAATAGACATTGGTCGCGCGTGATGATCGTCGAGTCGTGCGGTTGCCAATAGCAAAGCGACGTCGAGTCGGTCAAGCACATCCAAAGTGGCTTGGTATGTTCGCTGCTGTGCACTGGATGGTGCAGCGCCTCGGGTGTGGATTCTTCTTGCGCAAGTATAAACGTCTCTTTGCACCGAAGGTGCGTGAACAGTGACCAACAGCTTTTAATTAATTCTAGCTAACCGTGGTGACCGAGAGAATGATCTTGATCTAAAGGCCACAGACGTCTTAGCAGGTGCCGCAAACAAAATGGAGATGCTATAAGATACACTGCTTTGCTATATTTTGTACGTCCTGTGATCATTCAGGAAATCTTAATCTCTTGCCTAGAAGCTTAGGCTTGGTTCGCGATTTACGGCGACCTGCACTCGCGCAGCTTCCCGTTGCTGGACCAGCACGGTTGCCGCTTCTCTCACTTGCTCCTTCAGCGTGGCCGGCAAGGCGTTCACGACCTCTACCAACTCGTGGATCGCTGCCTCCCGACGGTCCACGGCCGCGAGCAGCGGACCGATATGCTTTTGCAAGGCCCGGCGTAGCTCTTGTTCCCGCAACCGGGCGCGTAGTTCCGTGCCGTGCTCGCGGCCGGCTGCCTTCTGGGTGAACACCCGGTGCTCGGTGCGGATGAAGCGGTCCACGTCCGCCTCCTGCCCGCGCTCGATCGCTGCCACGAGGTCGATACCCAGCGCCTTGTAGGGCTTCTCGCTCATGTCCGCAGCCACCTGGTCCCACAGGTGGCGCGGGGTGATCTCGTCCCGGTCGCCCACCGCCCGCTTGCGCTTGACCGCCTCGAACGTCGCGGCCTCAGAGATGATGGTGTGAACCTGGGAAACGTGCCGGCTCTCGGCCACGTAGCTCTTGAACGCCGTGATCCCCGCTGTGCCGCGAGGCAGGGCGTTGATGTGCTCGCCCGACGTGATGCCCTGGGCGCTGTCGATGGTGAGGGCATGGCCGAAGCCCAGCAGCAGCCGTCCGGACTTGTCGTCCCCCAAGGTGGACCACAGGACCTCGCCCACCCGACCGTCAGCATCGCGCAGTTGCAGGGCTCTCTCGGACTGACCCACCACATCCATGATGTCGCCGTTGTTCCCGATCCATCCGGGCTTGCCTTCGATCCTGGCCCAGGTCCTGCGGAACAGGCGCAGCTTGTCCCCGGTGGCGATCGGCAGGTCGTAGGTGTCGCCGCGTTGGTCGACGGCTGCGTGGAGCTTTTCGTCCCGGCCGAGCTCGCCGCGAGCCTTGAGCCGCTCGCGCACGGCGCGGCTGATGTCAGCGGCGTCCTGGTTGGTCAGCGCGGAGATGGTCACGCCCCGGTCCGAGCGGGCGGCTCGCAACGCATCACGACGCCGGATGTAGAGGTCGGCGATCTGTCCAACCACTTCGTCCTGGTCGCCTCCTACCATCCGAACAGTGCCGTCCTCCCGCTTCATGGCGAGCGCCTCGGCTGCCTTGCCTGCGCGGAACAGGCCGGCGATCACCCGGCCTCGTGCCGTCTCCTGCCGCACCGTGGTCAGCAGCTCCGGGATCGAGCCCTGCGGGAGCGCCCTGCTCATGATCTCCATGGTGTCGCCGGCCTCGATCGCCTGGCACTGCTCGCGGTCGCCCAGCCCCTTGATGGTCAGGTCATACCGAGCTTGTAGCTCAAGCAGCTTGAGGAAGGATCGTGGACCGACCTGGCTGACCTCGTCGATCACCAGCACCGTGTTGCGGGAGAGGACAATGCTGCCGTCCTCGGCGCCGCTCAGGAAAGGACCCAGCGCGGCGGTGCGCCTGATCCCGGCATCCTGTAGCGCATCGGCCTGCCGCCAGGCCGTCGACAAGCCGATCACCTCCCGGCCGCCCGCATCCAGATGTGTGTCGGCCTGCCATGCGGCGACCAGAGGCTTGAGCAGCGTTGTCTTGCCGGAGCCGGCAACCCCGGTGACGAAGCCGAGCTTGCCGCCGGTGCCCAGGCTGTAGATCGCCGCCTTCTGCGCCGCCCCGTGCTCGGGCTCGCGATCGAAGTCGAGGCCAGAGTTGTCGATCGCCGCCTTGAGAGCAGCGACGGAGAGCGCGTCCGTCCTGTCCCCGGCTGCCTCCCTCGCGTGGCTGGCGAGCCGTTCCTCGATGCTGACCTGGGCGGCCGTGGTGACGCGCACCTTCATGTTGGTGACGCCGGCTTCCAGGTCCTTCCTGTCGGCAATCTCGCCGACGATCAGGGAGGTTGCCTTGCCGCGCAGAGCGATGCCTCGCTCTTCGAGAAGCTGGACCACGCGGTCGATGTCCTCCGCTTCCGTGATCCCGGTGGAGATCAGCCCGCGGGCGGCGTAGGTCCTGATCTTGGCGTGGTCGATGACCGCCGCTGTCTGGAATTCCTCGGCCAGGTGCCTGGCCGCGAACTCGTAGGCCCGGTCGAAGCGCTCGGCCGCGGTCAGGGTCGGGGTCGTCGCGCCCTCCAGGACCGTCGTGTGCGTCCAGCCGATCGCCTCGGCCTGGTCACGCCACGTCTGCCTCTCCGTTCGCCCGTCTCCCTTGGAGCGGCGTTCGGCCACGGCCGCTGCGGACAGGATGCCGAACTTGCGCTCGGCCGAAAGTCCCTCCCATTCCAGGCCCTGGCGTTTGGCATAGGCCTGGGCGTTGCGCTCGGTCTGCTGCCGGCCCTTGGAGAACAGATCCACGGCCGCCTGCGGGATGGCGGTGATGACGACCGCCTGCTCCTTGTCGTCGTAGGCCGTGTGGATGCCGAGCTTGCGCAGCTCGTCGGCGAGCCGGGCCTGGAAGTAGGCGCCGAACTCGTGAACCCGGTCGTTGAGCCGCTTGGTGTCTAGGGAGCCGATCCGGCCGTTCTCCGTCACGACGAAGTTGAACATGCCGTTGTGGATGTGGTCGTGCGGGTCGCCCGACATCGGCACTTCAGCCAGGTAGGTGATGCCAGTCTTTCCGTCCCTGACCTGCAGCGTCGGCCGGGCGGTGTGGTGCATGAACGAGACCCAGCCTACCTCACCTGGATCGGCCCCCTCCTCCCCGTTCTTGCCCTTCCTGGCCCAGCCGATCTCGCGGGCTACATAGCGCATGGTGTCGTCGTTGGCGCGCCGCATGGCCTCGCGAATCGCTGCGGCCTCGGCAGGCGAGGCCGCGAACTCCGCGGCGAGTGAGACCGACTTGTGCGGCGCAGTGGTCAGGTCGTAGGCACTGATCTTGCGCGGCTTCGCACTCGGCCATTTCTCCCCGGTGTCGGCTCGCCGAGCCTCGAACAGACGATCGAGGTCTGCGTCGCGCGGTGGCTTGCTGGCGTCGATGCCCAATGCCTGAGCCATCTCGGGCGCCATGTCCGGCCGCCAGCTCGCCCGGCTGTCCCGCCCCGTGTAGTAGGCGGTCAGGCGGCTGCCGGCGTCGGGGCGAGCACCGGGCTCCAGCTCCGCACCGAGCTCCGGCTCCGGAGAGTGCTCCGTGAGGTAGGCACGGATCAGCTTGCCATCCGAGCTGGCGGCCAGCTTACGGAAGGTCATCATCGCGGTGTGTCCGTGCTTGGCTTGGCGTCGAGGCCGAAGTTGTCGGCAATGGCCTGCACCACGTCGAGCGGCATATCGTGTGTGACCTTCGCCAGCCCTACCTTGATGTCCTTCAGGTAGGCGGACTGGTTGTCCAGGCGTGTGATCAGGCCGCCGATCAGCTCCTCCAGGGTCGGGCCTTCGCCAGCTTCCTTCTCCTCCGGCGTCACCAGTTGGATGATGCGTTCGAGGTGCTCGCCGTGCAGCCGCTGGTTTCCGGCGATCTGGGCGATGCCGCCGTTCGCGTCCCGAACGCCTTTTCCGACCTGTTCCAGGGTGACGGCGGCTTGTCGAGCTCGACCGCCCGGAGCTGCCACAACCTCGTTGTCCATCAGCTATCCTCCATGCCTGCGCCAGGATGGAGGCCTCGGACGCGAATGGCGCACCGCGCCATGCGGACGGCCGCATCGTCAGATGCAATGGTGTATGCACCTAATCTGCCTTGAACGACTGCACTCTGACCGCATCGTCAGTGCATGGCCTCTGCATTGTCAGTGCATCACG